>DASVDQ010000028.1 GCA_036381035.1 Trueperaceae bacterium
AGCGGCATCGCCGACGGGAACAAGGCGAGGGTCTACATCAGTCGTGAGCTCGCCGAGCACGTGCAGGTGAACTTCACTGACGCGGACACGGGCGAGGCGCTGACGCACACGCTCGGCGTGGTGCTCGGCAAGCTGCGGGTGATCGAGGGCGACGCCGCGAACTACCCGGCGCTGCCGCCGGGCAGCGTGCCGGTAGCGAAGATCAGCAAGGCCGCCGGCGTCGTGAGCGTCGACGCGGCGGAGGACGACGCGCCGGTCGTGCGGGGAGGCGGCGGGGGAGGCGGCGGGGGAGGCGGGAACGCCTACTACGACCTCCAACTGGGCTACCCCGGCGCGCCCGACGCCGGCGCGATCGACATGGTGCTCGTGCCGCGCGCGGTCACGATCGACGACGCGGACCCCGGCGAGGTGCACGTCGGCGTGAACCCGACAGACGGCACGGCCGTCATCGACATCGAGGTGAACGGGTCGAGCGTCGGCAGCATCAGCATCACGACCGCCGGAGCCGTTACCTGGAGTCTCGCTGCCGACATCGAGCTCAGCGCCGGCGACACGCTCGCGCTCGTCGCGCCCTCCCCGGCGGACTCGACGCTCGCCGACGTGATCGTCGCGTTCAAGGGGGTGGCGGCGTGAGCCCGCTCATCCGCAGCGTGGGCCTGCGCCGGGGCGGGACGTTCACGCCGCCCGTGCAGGACTTCACGCCCGCCGACCTGCCCGGCCTGTACGTGTGGCTGGACGCGAGCGACGCCGGCACGCTCACCATCGACTCCGGAACCGTCTCGGCGTGGGCGGACCGGAGTGGCAACGCTCGGCACGCGTCACAGGGCACGACCGCGATCCGGCCCACCCTCCAAGCCGCCGGGTTGAACGGCCTGCCGACCGTCAGGTTCGACGGCGTGGACGACCGGATGGTCCTGGCCGGCTTCACGCACCTGACGACGTTGACGGTGGCCGTGGTCGCGCGCCCAACCAACCTCTCAGGGTTCCGCGCCCTGGTTGGGAGGACCGAGGACAGCCCGTGGCGGCACAACTGGGTCGTCGGACTGGACAGCGCGAAGCATCTGCTGCTCTACTACAACGGCAGCGTCTATCCGCGCGCCGGGGCCGCCGATGCCGTCACCGTGAACACCGCGTACGTCTTCACCAGCCGCCTCGACAGCAGCCCCGCCGCTCACCTCTGGCAGGACGGTGAGCTTCAGAACCTCGCGGTGGACACGATCGCGCCGTCCCCCGCGAACTTCGGCGCCGGCGTTCTCGGCGCCAGCGACGGCGGCACCGCGAGCTTCTGGGCGGGTGACATCAGTGAGGTCGTGATCACCAGCGGCGCCCTGAGCGACGAGGACGTCGCGGCGTTGAACGCGTACCTCCTGAGCAAGTGGGGCATCTAGCATCTAGGGCGGCGGCTAGACGGTCCCTGAACGGCCTGGGACTGTCAGCGCGCGCCGCCACCTGACCGGCCGCCCGTCGACGCGCTCGGCGAGGCCGCGATCGGCGAGGGCCGCTAGGCGCTTGTGCGCGTTCGACCGCTCCACGCCCGCCAGGTCGGCGAGCTGGGCGGTGGTCAAAGGCTCGTCGGTCAACGCGTCGAGCAGCGCGCGGTTCGAGGCGATCGACTCACGCGACGCGGCGGGCACGTACTTCACGAGCGGATCGAGGAGCGCCCGGCCTGCTTCGGTCACCGTCCATTTCCGACCTTCCTTGGCGACCAATCCGCGCCGCTCGAGGTTTCGAAGGCTGGCGCTCGTCGACTGTGTGTGCCGCCGGCCTAGGAGGCGCGTCAGCTCGGTCGTCGTGGCGCCCTCCGCCTGGTAGAGGAGCGTGAGCAGTTGCCTCGTCTGGGCGTCCAGGTCGGGCACGAACCCAGGGATACCCCCAAGAGGGGGAGAGCTGGCGTGAAGAAAGTCAGACCCCTGTAAGAATCCCGTGAGTAATCTCCTCATCAGACCCTAATCGGGGTCTGCACTATCCGCCCAGCCCCGCCATCATCCATCCCCTCGGGGCCGGGCAAAATGAGGAGGACGCAATGCGTCAAGGCAATAGGACTAAGGGCTTCACGCTCATCGAGCTGCTGATCGTGATCGCGATCATCGGCATCCTCGCCGCGGTTCTCATCCCGAACCTGCTCGGCGCCCGCCGCACCGCCGTCGACCGTGCCGGCGACGCGTACCTGCGGAACGTCTACACGGCGGCGCAGGCGTACCTCGCCGAGAACCCCGATGCCGACCCGACTGAAGTCGACGGTGACTGCACCGCTGGTTACTCCGCTGGCCAGTACAACGTGGCGGAGTGGGGTCCAATGACCAGCTGCGAAATTTCTGGCGGTGGCAGCTACGTCGAAGGCGAGTGGGATGGTGGCAACAGGACCGGCGGCAGCATCGGCGAAGCGCCGGCCACCCCGTAAGGCTCTTCCAATAGGCAAGTTGGCCGCTCTTCGGGGCGGCCTTCTTCTTTGCCTTGACGCGCTGACCTAGCCCACAACCAAGTCCCCGCCAGCCCCCGGCATCTGTGCCGGGGGCTTTCTCGTTGGGAAGGAGCTGACCGTGTGACGCAAACGCAGTTCATCGCGCAGGTGCGCGCCCTCGCCGCTGAGGTGCCCGGGGTGAACCCAGAGGCGACCGCCGCTCACGCCGCGAACGAAAGCGCGTTCGGGCAGTCCGGCCTCGCCCTCAAAGCCAACAACCTCTGGGGCGTCAAGGCCACCGGGCAGCACACGCCCTACTGGTCAGGTGACTTCGTCGAGATGCCCACGTGGGAGGTCCGGGACGGGGTGAACGTCCAGGAACTCGCCAGGTTCCGCAAGTACGCTTCCTGGGTCGAGGCCATCGGCGACTACGCCGACATCGCCGCCAGGGTCTACCCCTGGGCGGTGCAGCACTCCGACAACCCCCTCGGATGGTTGACGGGTCTCTTCCTCATCGGCCCCGCCAAGTGGGCGACCGACCCGACCGCGTACCAGAAGTGCGTGGCGCTCATCGACAAGTTCGACCTGTGGACGCCATCTCAGCGCGAACGGCTCGGCGAGCACGCGGTCCTCGTGGACAACAGCCCCAGCCTCGCGAAGGCCTGGGGGCAGGTGGCGGCGGTTCTGTCTGGCCGGCCGGCGGTGTTCGGGCCGCATCTGGCCACCAGGACGCTCAGGCCTGACCTCGAGTCCTGGAAACTCGACGTTCGCGCCCTGTGACCCGCAAGCACGCCGCCT
>DASVDQ010000029.1 GCA_036381035.1 Trueperaceae bacterium
GACCGCTACGCCGAGTGGCTGCGCGCGTTCGTGGCCAGCCTCGAGGTGAGGGCCGCGGCGGGGGGTTAGCTCCCGTTACCGCCCCCGGCTAGCTCCCCGAGCCGAGCCGCACGGCCGGCAGCACCTCGACGGAGTCGCTGAGCGGCCACGACTCCTCCCCCGGGTACACCACGTAGGCCGTTCGCGACATCAGGTCGGAAAGCGCGTTCCAGAACCCCTTCGTCACCGTGGGGGACAGGGAGTACTTCATCTCGTAGCCCACCCGTTCCCTACGCCTCCCTTCGACCACCAGGTCCAGTTCCGCGCCGGCCGCGGTCCTGTAGAACGTGGCGTCCCGGGGTGTCGTCATGTTCAGGAGCTGTTCGATGAGGAAGCCCTCCCATGACGCCCCGACGATCGGATGCCCCTGGAGCTCGTCGATGTCCGCGATGTCGAGGAGCGCGTGCAGGAGCCCGGAGTCTCGCAGGTACACCTTGGGAGCCTTCACGAGGCGCTTGCCGAGGTCGGCTCGGTGCGGTTCGAGCGATCTCGCCAAGAAGGTGCCGATGAGGATGTCCCTGTAGGAGTTCGCCGTGGGCGGGCTCACCCCGAGGGTGCGCGCCAGCTCGCTGGCGTTCCAGAGCTGCCCGTCGACCTGGCCAAGGTGGTCTTACCGACCTGGCGTGCCCCAAGCAGCGCCACGACCGGGAAGGACTCGAGTGCCTCCTCGACCGCCGACGTCAAGCGGCGCCGAATCATCCTTGCGTTTCGAAAGTCACACTTACATCTTGCAAGGATGCGCGTCGCGCCTGTCCATCTGGCGGCCGTCGCCAGAGCGTGGTCCCGCCGCACGTTTCGCGAGCGGGCCCAGGCGGCTGCTTCAGCCCCGCTGCTCTATGGGCACGAACCTCTTGTCGCGCGGTCCCTCGTAGACGAGGCGCGGGCGCATCAGCTTGTTGTCGGCGTACTGCTCGTAGAGGTGCGCCATCCAGCCGGCGATGCGCGCCACGGCGAAGATGGGCGTGTACATGGCCGCGGGGAAGCCGAGCATGCGGTAGACCGAGGCGCTGAAGAAGTCGACGTTCGGCCGCACCTGCTTGCCGCGCCGCGCCATCTCGCGCTCCATGACGCGCTCCATCTCGAGGCTCATCTCGAACCACTTGCTGTCGCCCGACTCCTCGGCCAGCTTGCGGCTGACCTCCTTGAGGACCTGGGCGCGCGGGTCGAGCACGCGGTAGACGCGGTGGCCGAAGCCCATCACGCGCCCGCCCGGCCGCGACAGGACGTCGAGGACGTAGCCCTCGACGTTCTCGACGGAGCCGATCTTCTCGAGGGCCTCCATGACGGCCTCGTTCGCGCCGCCGTGCAGCGGGCCCTTGAGGGCCGCCGTGGCCGCCGTGACGGCGCTGTAGACGTCGGTGAGGGTGCTGGCGGCGGCGCGGGCGACGAACGTGCTGGCGTTCGAGCCGTGCTCGGCGTGGAGCACGAGGGCCACGTCCATCACGTTCGTGGCGGCCTCGGTGGGCTCCTCGCCGGTGATCATGTAGAGGAAGTTGCCGGCGATGCCGAGGCCCGGGTGCGGCGCCACCGGCTCGAGGCCCTGCCGCACGCGCTGTATGCCCGCCACCACGGTGGGGAACTGCGCCAGCAGCAGCCTGCCGATGCGCTTGACGTTGTCCAGGCCCACGTCGTCGGCCTGCGGGTCGAGCGCGCCGAGGAGCGCGACGGCGGAGGTGAGGGCGTGCATCGGGTCGACGTCCCGCGGCAGGGCGACGAGCTGGTCCACGACGGCCCTGGGGAGCTCGAACGCCGTCCTCAGCTCGGCCCTGAAGGCGTCCAGCTGGGCCCTGGTGGGGAGCTCGCCCTCCCATAGCAGGTGGACGACCTCCTCGAAGCTCGCCTTGTCGGCGAGCTCCCTGATGTCGTAGCCGCGGTAGATCAGCTCGCCCTTGGCGCCGTCGATCGAGCAGATCGAGCTGACGTCGATGTTGACGCCTTCGAGCCCGCGGTAGATCGTCTGTTCCATCGTCTCTCTCTTCCCCGGGCGGCCGCTGGGGCCTCCCGGGCGCGCCGCGGGAGCGGCGGCAGGCGCCGTCGGGCGCACCGGCAGTCTAAAGGACGTCGGCGGCGTCTCCGGGCCCCGGTGCGGCGGACCGGGGCACAGGTCGCCGGGTCGCCGTGTGCCTGCGCTTCGCGGGGGCCGGTCGCCGCGGCTCGCGGGGCCCGGCCGCGCCGGGGGGCCCTCAGCCCTCGCGCGCGACGAAGAGCGGGCCGGGGGACGCGGCGAACGTCGCCTGCGCGGCCTCAGCCCTCGCGCGCGACGAAGAGCGCGACCCCGGCGGCGGCGATCGCGCCGAGCAGGACCGCCGTCACGAGGTCGGCGGCGGCGAGGCCCACGACGAGCCCGATCAGCGCCAGCGCGCCGCCCACGACGAGCGCGAGGTGCGCCGGCGGGGGGTCGAGGGCGTCGGCCATGCAGAGGGCCGCTCCGAGGCTGAGGAGGTAGGCGCCGTCCCACCCCGCGACGGCCTCGAACAGGATCCCCACGCCGGACCCGGCCAGCGCCGCGCCCAGCAGCAGCACGCCGCGGGTGCCGAACCTCCCGTAGGCCACGAGGAAGGCGCCGCCGGCGAGCGTGGCCCACAGCCACGCCGAGCTGCCGAGGAGCCGGGCGAGGACGGCTAGGCCCAGGCAGGCGGCGAGCGTCAGGGCTATGAGCGCCGCCGGCGGCAGGCCGCCCACGCGGCGGGCGAGCTCGCGGGCCAGGCCGGGCAGGGCCGAGTTACGAGCCGTGCGCTCCACGACGCGAGGATAAGGCGTTCGTGAGGGCCGCCGCAGTGCCCGCACATGCCAGCTCCGTTACGGAAGGCGCTCTGGGGCCGGTGGTATCGTCGGGTCACTGACCGTCCGTGACCGGCCGGCAGGGGGCCGCCGGTTCGTCGCCTACGCCTCATGGAGGCCCGGGGCGCACGGGGCGCCAGGGCCGGTAGGGAGCGACGCATGATCCTTCAAGGCCAAGCCTTCGAGCCCTTCACCAGCGAACCGATCAGGCTGATCGGCGACGGCGGCGAGTGGCTGGGCCCGTTCGAGCTAGACCTCGAGCCCGCGCGGCTACGCGGGTTCTACCTCGACATGCTCATGGGGCGGCTCGTCGACGAACGGATGAGCCGCCTCCAACGTCAGGGCAGGACGAGCTTCGTGGCGCCCAGCGCCGGACACGAGGCCGCCCAGGTCGGCCTGGCGCACGCGCTGCGCCGCGGGCACGACTGGCTCTACCCGTACTACCGCGACGTGTCGCTGGTGCTCGCCCTCGGCGTGCCGCTTGTCGAGTTCGTCGGCCAGGTGCTCGGCACGCGGGCCGACCCGGCCAAGGCCCGTCAGATGCCCTTCCACCCGGGCTCCGGCGAGCTGAACGTCTTCACCGTCGCCTCGCCCATCGCCTCGCACGTGCCGCCGGCCGTGGGCACGGCGCTGGCCATGAAGCTCTCGGGCCGCTCCGAGGTCGTGCTGTGCAGCTTCGGCGACGGCGCCACGAGCGAGGGCGACTGGCACGCCGGCGTGAACCTCGCCGGCGCGCAGGGGGCGCCGATCGTCTTCGCCTGCGAGAACAACGGCTACGCCATCAGCGTCGACCTCAAGAAGCAGACGGGGTCCGACAGCATCGCCGTCAAGGCTCACGCCTACGGCATGCCCGGCTACCTGGTCGACGGCATGGACGTGCTGGCGTCCTACTTCGTGGCCCGCGAGGCCGTGGAGCGCGCCCGCGAGGGCGTGGGCCCGGCGCTCGTCGAGCTCGTCGTCTACCGCTACGGCGGCCACTCCTCGGCCGACGACGACTCCCGCTACCGTCCGCGCCAGGAGGTGGAGGCGTGGAGGAAGCGCGACCCGCTGGCCCGCTTCCGCCGCTTCCTCGAGCGTCGCGGCCTGTGGGACGACGCCGACGAGGAGCAGGCCCGCGCCGAGGCGGAGGCGCAGCTCGAGGCCGCCATCGCCGAGGCCGAGGAGGCGGGACCCCCGCCCGTCGGTTGGATGTTCGAGGACGTCTACGCCGAGGTGCCTGAGCGCCTCGAGAAGCAGCGCCGGGAGCTCGAGGCGTGAGGGCGCCGGCGCGGGAGGCTTGCGGACCATGAGCCTGCAGACGATGGCCCAGGCCATCGCCAAGACGCTCGACAGCGAGATGGCGCGCGACGAGCGCGTCGTCGTCATCGGCGAGGACGTCGGCAAGCGCGGCGGCGTGTTCCTCGCCACCGACAAGCTGTTCGAGAAGTACGGCCCCGACAGGGTCATCGACTCGCCGCTCTCGGAGGCCGCCATCATCGGCGCCGCGCTCGGCATGGCCGTCTACGGCATCAGGCCGGTGGCCGAGATCCAGTTCGCCGACTACGTGTTCCCCGGCTTCGACCAGCTGGTGTCGCAGGTGGCGAAGATCCGCTACCGCTCCGGCGGCACCTTCACGGCCCCCATGGTCGTGCGCATGCCGTCCGGCGGCGGGGTCCGCGGCGGTCACCACCACTCCCAGAACCCCGACGCGCACTTCGTGCACACGGCCGGGCTGAAGGTCGTCTACCCGTCGACGCCGGCGGACTCGGCGGGGCTGCTGCGCGCCGCGATCCGCGACGACGACCCGGTCGTCGTCATGGAGCCCAAGCGCCTCTACCGCGCCGTGAAGGAGGAGGTCCCCGAGGGCGAGCACCTGGTGCCGATCGGCGCCTCCGCCGTGCGGCGCGAGGGCGACGACGTCGTGCTCGTCAGCTACGGCGGCAGCATGGCCGAGACGCTCAAGGCCGCCGACGCCCTCGACGAGCAGGGCATCGGCGCCCACGTCATCGACCTGCGCTCGCTGCAGCCGTGGGACGAGAACGCCGTGCTCGAGGCCGCAGCGCGCGTGGGCCGCGTGGTCCTGGTGAGCGAGTCGCCGCGCACGGCCGGCTTCATGAGCGAGGTCTCCGCGACGATCGTCGAGGAGGTCATGGACAGCCTCCTCGCGCCGCCGCTGCGGGTGACGGGCTTCGACACGCCCTACCCCTACGCCCAGGACCGCGAGTACCTGCCCAGCCCCAACCGCATCCTGCGCGCCGTCGAGCGGGTGCTCACCTACTGAGGCAGAGGAGGACTGGCTGACAGTGCCGCGTGAGCTGCTGCTGCCCGAGCTGGCCGAGTCGGTGGTGGAGGGCGAGATCGTCAAGTGGCTGGTGCCGGAGGGCGGCAGCGTCGCCAAGGACCAGCCGATCGTCGAGGTCATGACCGACAAGGTCACTGTCGAGCTCCCCAGCCCCTACGCCGGCGTGGTCGCGAAGCACCTGGCCGGCGAGGGCGACGTCGTGAAGGTCCACCAGGCGATCGCGCTCATCGAGGAGGAGGGCGCCGCCGCAGGAGCGGCCGCTCCCCCCGCCGCGGCGCCGGGCCACGGCGACGAGGAGCGCTCGATCGTCGAGGGCGGCGCGGGGGTCGCCGACGACCGCGGCGACGAGCTGAGCCTGTTCAAGCCCGGCGACGCCCGCGGCGAGGAGCCGCTGCACCGGGTCTCGTTCCAGCGGCGTCTCGACGGCGTCGCGTCGGTGGCCGAGCCCGCGGCCCCGCCGCCCCGGGCCGTCGCGCCCCCGCCGCCCGCGCGGGGCGCCGGACCGGTGAAGGGCCCCTACGGCCGCGTGCTGGCCGTGCCGGCGGCCCGGAAGCTCGCGCGCGAGCTCGGCGTCGACATCGAGCAGGTGGTCGGCAGCGGCCCGAACGGCCGCGTGCGCGTCGAGGACGTCCGCGCCCACGCCGAGGCCGCCGGCGCCGCGGCGTCGCCTCCCGCCCGTCCCGCCGCGGCCCACGCCTCGCCGGCGGACCTCGCCGCCCTCGAGGAGCGGGTGCCGGTGCGGGGCCTGCGGCGCCTGATCTCGCAGCAGATGGTCGCCTCGCACCTGCAGACGGTGCGCACGCTGCACGTGGACGAGGCCGACGTGAGCGCGCTCGTCGCCATGCGCGAGCGCCTCAAGCCCGTCGCCGAGCGTCGCGGCGTGAGGCTCTCCTACCTGCCGTTCGTCATGAAGGCCGTCGTGGCCGCGCTGAAGGAGTACCCGGCGCTCAACTCGAGCCTCGACGAGGCCAAGGGGGAGATCGTCGTCAAGCGCTACTACGACATCGGCATGGCGGTGGCCGTCGACGACGGGCTGGTCGTGCCGGTGGTCAAGGACGTGGCGGGGCGCAGCCTCATCGAGGTCGCCGCCGAGGTCCAGCGCCTGGCCGAGGCCGCCCGCGCCGGCAGGCTCGCCCCCGACGACGTGAAGGGCGGGACGTTCTCGATCACGAACATCGGCAGCCTGGGCGGCCTGTTCTCGTTCCCCATCATCAACGTGCCCGAGGTGGCGATCCTCGGTCTGCACACGATCAAGAAGCGGCCGGTGGTGCTGCCCGACGACACGATCGCCGCGCGCTCGATGGTCTACCTCAGCCTCTCGTTCGACCACCGCGTGCTCGACGGCGCCGTGGCGGCGTCGTTCACCAGCCGCCTCATCGAGCTGCTCCAGACGCCCGAGGAGCTGATGCTCGACCTCTAGTCGGGTCGGGATACGGCGCAGGGCCGGCCGACTGCTCGTGAGGCGGCCGGCCCTTGCCTGCCGGCGAGGCGTCGGGCGCGCGCCGGAGCGTCGCCGCTCAGGCCGGCGTCACGCTGAGGACCGAGCGGAACAGGTCGCCCGGGTCGTAGGCGCGCTTCACCGCGCGCAGGCGCTCCCACGTCCCGCCGGGGTAGGCGTCCTCGACCCTGAAGCCGTCGTCGGCGAAGCTCACGAACTGCGCCGGTCCCTCTGCCAGGGCCTGGTGCGCGCGCTGCAGCCAGTCGAGCGCCGCCGGACCGCCGTCGGGCCGCATGTAGCCGGACATCAGCCACAGCGCCAGCCTCCGCCGCCTGTGGGCGAAGGCCGTGGCCCCGTCCTCCACGCGGGCGATGGCGCCGCCCATGGGCCTGAGCTGCACGCCCCTCATGCCCATCGCCGGCTCGGTCGCGAGGGCCATGACGGCCTCGGCGGCCGCCGGGTCCCACGAGTCCCTGAAGCCCGTGGCGAAGCGCATGGTGATGGGCGGCGCCGGCGGCTCCTCGAGCATCTCGGCGTAGCGCAGGGGGCGTACGGCGTCGACGAGCGGGGCGGCCGCGGCCCGCAGCGGCGCGAAGGCGGCCTTCCCGGCGGCCTCGTCGCCCAGGTGGAAGCCGCGCACTATCGCTATGGGCTTGCCGTGCACCTCGGCCGGCAGGAACGGCATGGGCGGGGCGACCATGACCTGGACGATGACGGTGAGCTCGTCGGGGGCCTCCAGGGCGGCCTTCACGACCCCGTGCACGACCTCGGGGGAGGCCGGCTGGATGAGCACGCCGCCGTAGCCGCCCGCCAACTCGCGCAGGGCGTAGCGCAGACGGGTCACGACGCCGAAGCCGGGTCCGCCGCCCCGCAGCGCCCAGAACAGGTCGGGCTCCGAGTCGGCGTCGGCCCACAGGACGCGCCCGTCGGCCGTGACGACCTCGGCGCCGAGGAGGCTGTCGACGGTGAGGCCCTGGGCGCGGCTGAGGAAGCCGAGGCCGCCCCCCAGCGTCAGCCCCGCGATGCCCACCGTGGGCGTGTCGCCGAAGCCCGTCGCCAGCCCGCGCTCCGCCGACGCCGCCGTGTACTCGCCCGCCGTCACGCCGGCCTGCGCGGTGGCGGTGCGCCCGGCCGCGTCGATGTCGATGCCCTTCATGCCGCGCGTGTCGATCACGAAGACGCCGTCGCCGCCGGCCGCGCCCGTGGGGTGGTGTCCGCCGCCGCGCACCGCGAACGGCACGCCCTCGCCCGCCAGCACGGTCACGGCGCTCGCGACGTCCTCGGCGTCTACGGGCCGCACCAGGGCCAGCGGCCTGGCGTCGCGCCCGGCCAGCATCAGCGCCCTCACGTCGTCGTAGTCGGCCGAGTCGGGCACGATCACGCCGCCGCGCACGTTCCTCTCCAGCAGCCCGAGCGTGCGGGTCACGCTGCTTTCTCCGATCATCCCTGCCTCCTAGCGTCCGGCAGCGCCCGCCGGGCCGGACGGTCGAGGGAAAAGATAGAACTCTAAGCCTTAGATGTCAAATGATATGACCCCTAACGACCTGCTATGCTCGTCCCGTGCGGGACAGGCGGGTAGAGCAGCCCATCGGGCGCTACCTCTGGGACGTGGTCACGGCCATGTCGAGGGAGTTCGATGCCGAGCTCGCGCGCGCGGGAGGCTCGCGGGCGCTGTGGTTCGTCCTCATCGCCCTGTGCGACCACCCGGGGGCGAGCCAGCGCGAGATCGCCGAGCGGGTGGGCGTGCAGGACGCCACGCTCACGCACCACCTGAACGCGATGGAGGAGGCCGGGCTCATCCGCCGCTACCGACCGCCGGAGGACAGGCGCGTGCAGCGCATCGAGCTGACGGCGGAGGGCATGGCCCTGTTCCGCCGCCTGTCCGAGACGGCCGCGGCCTTCGACAGGCGCCTGCGGCGGGGCGTGCCGGACGAGGAGATCGCTCGCCTGAGGGAGACGCTGGCGCGGCTCCTGGCGAACGCGACCGGCGGCGGCGACGACGACGGCTAGCCACCGGGCGGCTACCCCGAACGGCCCGGTGGGGACGTAATATCCCCTGATGAAGCGCACCGACCTGCCGGTGCTACCCCAGCAGCCCGGCTGCTACCTCTACCTCGACCGCGATGGCCGCGTCATCTACGTCGGCAAGGCCAAGAACCTGCGCAGCCGCGTGCGCAGCTACTTCGGCAAGCACGCCGGCCAGAAGGCGCGGCTGCTGACGCGCGACGCCAAGGCGCTCGAGTTCATCGTCACGGCCGACGAGGTCGAGGCCCTGATCCTCGAGGCGAACCTCATCAAGCGGCACAAGCCGCACTTCAACGTCCTCCTCAAGGACGACAAGTCCTACCCGTTCCTCAAGCTCACGAACGAGCGCTACCCGACCCTCGTGTTCACCCGCCGGGTGATCAAGGACGGCGGCACCTACTTCGGCCCCTACCCCAGCGCCGGCTCGGTCAGGCGCGTGATGGACCTCGTCTACAGCGTGTTCAAGCTGCGCAAGAACTCCGGCGTGCCCATGCAGCCCCGCAAGCGGCCCTGCCTGCGCTACCACATGGGCCGCTGCTTCGCGCCCTGCGCCTACCCCGTCGACGACGAGGAGTACCAGCGGGTCGTGTCGCAGGTGAAGGCGTTCCTCGAGGGCAGGGTGGGCGAGGTCATAGCCCAGATGGAGGAGGGCATGAGGTCCGCCGCCGCACGGCAGGACTTCGAGCTCGCCGCCACCTACCGCGACAGGCTCGACGCCGTGAAGCGCGTGACGGGCTACGACTCGAGCGTCGTGCACAGCGAGTCCGACGACCTCGACTTCCTCGGCCTCGCCAAGGCCGGCGACTTCGCGATGGTGCAGCTCTTCCAGATGCGGGGCGGAAGGGTCGTGGGGCGCGACAAGCGCTTCCTCCAGAACGCCGAGGGCGCGACCGACGACGAGGTCCTCGAGGCGTTCATGGCCGACTACTACGGCCGCGCCATGCAGGTGCCGCCCCTCGTGCTCGTGCCGCCGTCGGACCTCGACCTCGGCGTCTGGGCCGACTTCCTCTCGGCGCGCGCCGGACGCAGGGTGGAGGTGCGCGTGCCGCGCCGCGGCGACAAGGTCGAGCTCATGGAGATGGCCCAGCGCAACGCCGCCACCGGCCTCGAGGCCGAGATCGCGCTGCTCGAGCGCCGCGGCGAGGCGCCGGGGGTGAGCGAGCTGCAGAAGCTGCTCGCGCTGGAGAGCCCGCCGTGGCGCATCGAGGGGTTCGACATCTCGAACCTCATGGGCGAGCACACGGTGGCGAGCATCGTGACGTTCGAGGGCGGGCGCGCCAAGCGCAGCGACTACCGCCGGCTCCGCATCCGCAACCCGCAGCGCTCCGACGACTACTACGCCATGCACCAGGCCGTGAAGAGGCGCTTCACGGGCTCCCTGGCCGACAAGATGCCAACGCCCGACCTCCTCCTGATCGACGGCGGCAAGGGCCAGATGAGCGCGGCCAGGCGCGCGCTGCAGGAGGCCGGCCTGCAGGTGCCGCTGGTGGGCCTCGCCAAGAAGCAGGAGACGCTGATCCTCGAGGACGGCGAGGAGCTGCTCGTGCCGCTGGCGCACCCGGCGCTGAGGCTCCTCATCAACGTCCGCGACGAGGCGCACCGCGTGGCCGTGGGCTACAACAGGCAGCGCCGCGGCAGGGCGCTCACGAGGAGCGTGCTCGACGACGTGCCGGGCATCGGCCCCAAGCGCCGCGACGCGCTGCTCGCGCACTTCTCCAGCGTCGACGAGCTGCGCTCCGCCGACGTGGGCACCCTCGCCGCGATCCCCGGCGTCGGCCAGGCGGCGGCCAAGGCCGTGAAGGACTACTTCGCGAGCGAGGAGAGCCGGCAGCGGGCCTAGCGCGAGGGAGAGGCGAGCCGGCGGGAAGGTCGGCTGCGCCGACGGACGGGCGGCGAGGCCGGCTCGCGGGCGCGGCCGGCCGGCGGCGCGGTAGCTAGCCCGCGGGCGCCGCCGGGCGCGCGCCCGCCTGCAGCTCGCGCCAGGCCGAGCGGGTCAGTTCCATGAAGACGTCGACGCGGCCGCTCGGGCCCACCCGGCGACGCACCTCCTGGAACCCGACCTTCCTGAAGGCGGCCTGGGCCCGCTCGTTGTCGCCGAACGTCTCGAGGCGCACGAGCTCGAGCCCGAGGTGCGAGAAGGCGTAGGTCAGCAGCGCGCGCATCGCCTCGGGTCCGTAGCCGCGCGACCAGTGGGTCTTCTCGCCGATGATGATGCCCAGCGTGGCCGAGCCGCCGTTAACGTCGTAGAGCTCGGTGGTGCCTATGAACTCGTCCCGCTCGTCGAAGATGCCGAAGGTCGCCCTGTCGTGGCGCTGCGCGTCGGCCTTCAGCAGGCGCTTGAGCAGCCACAGCGGCATGCGGTTGGGCGGCGTCCCGTTGAGGTAGGAGATCTCCGGGTCGCGGAAGTGGCTCTGCAGCCGTCGCCAGTCCTGCTCGGTGAACTCCTCGAGCGGCCGGAGCGTGACCCTGCCCCAAGCGGGCCTCATGGGCAAGAGTCTACTCGCTGCCGGGGCCGGCGAAGCGGGTCGCCCGTATACTCCGAGTCGACATGACGACTGGACCGGTCCCCGGCAGCGCGAGCGAGGCCTTCCGCGAGAAGTTCCGCCGCATCCTCTCCGGCATCTCCCAGGTGATCCTCGGCCAGGACGCGGTCGTGGAGGAGCTGCTGGTCGCCGCCCTGGCGCGCGGCCACGCCCTCGTCGAGGGCGTGCCCGGCCTGGGCAAGACGCGCCTGGTGAGGGCGTTCGCCGAGGCGACGGACCTCACGTTCGCGCGCATACAGTTCACGCCCGACCTCATGCCGGCCGACGTCACGGGCACGACCGTGTTCGTCGAGGGCCGCCAGGGCTTCGAGTTCCAGCCGGGGCCCGTCTTCACGAACGTGCTCCTCGCCGACGAGATCAACCGCGCCACGCCGAAGTCGCAGTCGGCGCTGCTCGAGGCGATGCAGGAGCGCGCCGTCACCGTGGCGGGCACGCGTCACGCCCTCCCCGACCCCTTCATGGTCCTGGCCACGCAGAACCCGCTCGAGATGGAGGGCACCTACCCGCTGCCCGAGGCGCAGCTCGACAGGTTCATGTTCAAGATCCTCGTCAAGCGCCCCGACGAGGCCACGCTGCGCCGCATCCTCGTGGTCACGACGGGCTCGGACGAGGGGTCCGTGGAGCGGGTCTTCGAGCGCGAGGAGCTGCTCACGCTGCAGCGCATGCTGCGCGCCGTGCCCATCGCCGACGCCGCCCTCGACTACATCGTGCGGCTCGTCGAGGCCACGCACCAGCACCCCTACGTCCGCCTGGGGGCCAGCCCCCGCGGCGCCCAGGCGATCACGCTGGCGGCCAAGGGCTTCGCCCTGGCGGCGGGCCGACCGAACGTCGAGCTCGAGGACATCAGGCGGGCCGTCCTGCCGTCGCTGCGGCACCGGCTCATGCTCACCTTCGAGGCCGAGGTCGAGGGCGCCGACACCGACGCCGTGCTCCAGGAGGTCCTGAGCGGCCTCGAGAAGAAGCGCTGACCACGGCGCCCCGGCGATGCTGACCGCCCGCAGCCGCGCCCTCCTCGACCGCTACTCCCTCGCCTCGCGGGCGCTGGCGGCCGTGAGCGGCGAGCGCGTCAGCCGCGAGCCGGGACAGGGCGTCGAGTTCCACGACTTCAGGCCGTACCAGCCGGGCGACGAGCTGCGGTACGCCGACTGGCGCGTCTACGCCCGCACCGGCCGGCTCTACACCCGCCTCTACCAGGCCGAGCGCGCCGTCCGGCTCCACCTCGTCCTCGACGACTCGGCGAGCATGGCCGTGGGCGGCAAGCGCGCCTACGCACGGGTCTTGGCGCAGCTCATCAGCTACGTCGCGCAGCGCGACGCCCCCACGCAGGTCCACCGCGTTTCCGGCGGCAGCAGCAGGCCGCTGCAGGGGCGCATCGCGATGAGCGCCACGTGGTCGTTCATCGACGAGTCCATCGGCGCCCGCGGCAGCGGCCCCGTGAGCGGGCTGAAGACCTTCGCGCTGTCGCTGCCGCCCCAGCGCGGCAGCGGTCTCGCCCTGGTGATCTCCGACCTGTTCGAGGACGCACCGCTGCGTCCGGGCCTCTCGGCCCTCAAGGCGCGCGGGCTGGACGCGGCGTTCCTGCAGGTCGTGGCCGCCGAGGACCTCGACCCGCCCCGCGGCGAGCTCGAGGTCGTCGACGTGGAGACGGAGGAGAGGCGGCCCGCCGGCCCCGACGAGGTGGAGGCCTACCGCCGCGAGGTGAGGCGGTTCCTCGAGCGCACCCGCGAGACCGTGCTGCGCGCGGGCTTCAGGCACCTCTTGCTGGTGGCGCCGCCGGCGGGCGCAGCGGGGGAGCACGCCGCGCTGGAGAAGGAGGCGTTCGCCGACCTGCTGAGGGCGGGGGTGCTGGTGAGGCGGTGAGGATCATCGGCACGCTGCTCGAGGGGGGCTTGCAGGTGCTGCGCGAGCTCGACAGGGGGGTGTCGGCGCGCGTCTACCTGGCGAGCGACGGCAGGCGCCTGGCGGCGCTGAAGCTCTTCCGCGTCGAGGACTCCTGGCGCGCCGCGCGCGAGCTGGAGGTGGGGAGCGGCCTCGACCACCCGCACCTCAACCCGATCGACGAGTCCCTCGTGGTCCTCGGCCGTCCCGCGCTGCTGATGCCGCTGGTGCTGGGCGTGAGGTACACGCGCTGGGCCGACAAGGGCGCCGACGTCGCGCAGCGGCTCGAGGCCCTGGCCGGCGTCGCCGACGCCCTGGCCTACCTCCACGCCGGCGGGGTCGTGCACCGCGACGTGAAGCCGGAGAACGTGCTCGTCGACGCCCGCGGGCACGCCAAGCTGCTCGACTTCGACCTCTCGGCGCGGCTCGGCGAGCCGCCGGGGTCCACGCCGCCCATCGCCGGCACGCTCGCCTACCTCAGCCCCGAGCAGGCGCGCGGCGCGCCCGCCACGCCCGCGTCCGACGTCTACGGGCTCGGCGTCGTCGCCTACCGGGCCGTCACCGGCCAGGCGCCCTTCACCGGCGACGTCGACGAGGTCCTCAAGGCCCACGCCGCGCTCGAGCCGACGCCGCCGTCCGACCTCGACCCCGCGCTGGCCCCGTTCGACGACCTCGTGTCCCGGCTGCTCGCCAAGGACCAGAGGGCGCGTCCGAACGCCGCTGAGGCCGCGGAGGCGCTCCGAGCGGCGTCCCGTATGATGGCGCGCGTGAAGCCCTCATGAGCGACAGGATCGCCGTCTTCACGATGGCGGTCGTCACCGCGGCGGCCCTGATCCTGGCGCCGTGGGGCGCCGTGAACCGCGAGACCGGGGCCCGCAGCGCCGTGGTCCTGCTGCCGCAGCGCTACGTGGACTTCACGGGCCGCACGGCGCCCGTCGACTTCGCGGCGGGCGGGGCGGTGCTGCTGGTCACCTCCCTGGGCACGCTCCTCGCCGCCGGCGGGTCGCTCACCGGCTCCCGCGCGCGGCACGGGGCGTGGCTCGCGGCCGCGGTGCTGCTGATCGGGGCCAACGCCTGGGGCGTCTCGCGCTTCGGCGCCGCCGTCGACGAGGCGCGACGAGCGGCGGTGCGCGCCGAGGTGGAGGAGGCGATCGCCGACCCGAGCCCCCGCCAGGACCCCGCGGTGCTGCGGGAGGCGCTGGCGGCTTTCGACGAGCGGACGCTGGCCGAGAACATCGCGGCGGTCAGGGCCGGCGGGCTGAACATCAGGCGCCTGCCTTACGCGAACGTCGGCCCCGCCTGGGCGGCGTTCATCGCCGTCCTGCTCGGCCTGGTCGCCGGCGCGGCCGGGCTGCGC
This sequence comes from Trueperaceae bacterium, assembly GCA_036381035.1. Taxonomy (NCBI): domain Bacteria; kingdom Thermotogati; phylum Deinococcota; class Deinococci; order Trueperales; family Trueperaceae; species Trueperaceae bacterium. The sequence goes on from DASVDQ010000029.1 coordinate 14,343, forward strand.
GCCTGGGCGGGTCCGCGGCGCGCGATCGACGCGTTCCTGAGGAGCGCGGCGGTGCCGGCGATCTCGATACTGCTCGCGCTGGCCGCCGCTGCCGTCGTCATACTGCTCCTGCAGCCCACGCCCGTCGCCGCCGGCCTGGAGCTCGGCGTGTTCGAGCGCCTCGTCGGGCGGCTCGACACGCTCTGGTACGCCTACTACACGATGTTCCGCGACGCGCTCGGCACCGTGGGCGGCTTCGCGGAGTCGCTCAAGCTGGCCACGCCTCTCATCTTCACCGGCCTCGCCGTCGCCTTCGGCTTCCAGGCCGGGCTGTTCAACATCGGCGCGCCCGGCCAGATGGTCCTCGGCGCGATCGCCGCCGCCATGGTGGGGATCTACATGCCGGGGCCGCGCATCGTCACGCTGCCCCTGGCCGTCCTCGGCGCGTTCGCCGGCGGGGCGCTGTGGGGCGCGCTGCCCGGCTGGCTCAAGGCGCGCTTCGGCGCCAACGAGGTCATCGCGACGATCCTCCTGAACTTCGTCGCGGCCTCGGTGCTGCTGTTCATCCTCTCCTCGAGCAACGTCTTCGCGGCGGCGGCCCTGCGCATCATGGCGGCGATAGGCGTGCTGGCGCTGGTCGCCGTCGTCCTGCTGCTCGTCCCGCCCGTGAGGCGCACGGTGCGGCGGGCGCCGCGTCTGGCCCTGGCGGCCTTCGCCGTGGTCGTGCTGGCCGCCTGCGTGGTGGCCGGCCAGCCCCGGCCAGGCGACGCCCCCGTGACCGTGCAGATGCCGTTCAAGGTGCCGGGCAACGAGCCGAAGTCGCAGCCGCTGCGCGTCGAGGCGCGGATGCCGCAGCTCCCCGAGATGGTGGGGATCGACACCCGCGCCTCCCCCGGCGTGAACGTCGTGCGCATCGACTACGCCCGGCTCGTCGCCCCGCTGGCGGCGCTGGCCTCGCTGTTCTTCCTCGGGCGCGTCAGGTCCCTGCGGCGCTGGCCGGCGCGGCTCGGCGCCGCGGCGCTGCTGGGCGTCGCCCTCTACCTGCTGCTGGCCCTGGTCGGCCTGAACCGCCTGCCCACGGCGATCCCGCCCACGAACCTCAACGGCAGCTTCTTCCTCGCGCTCGTCGCCGCCGCGGTCGTCTACGTGCTGCTGTTCAAGACGCGCTTCGGCTACGAGCTGCGGGCGGTGGGCCTGGCGCCGGGGGCGGCCGAGTACGGCGGCGCGAACATCCCGCGCACGACGGTGATCACGATGGCCATCTCGGGCGGCCTCGCCGGCCTGACGGCGACGCACTACGTGCTCGGCGGCGCCCTCGAGGACTTCGCGCTGCGCCAGTCGATACCCACCAGCGACGGCTTCGACGGCATCGCCGTGGCGCTGCTGGCCGGCAACCACCCCTTCGGCATCCTGCTCTCGGCGCTGCTCTTCGGCGTCATGAAGTACGGGGGCTCGGTGCTGAACATCACCTTCCCTAACCTCACGCGCGAGGTCGTGAGCATGATCCTCGCGCTCGTCGTGCTGTTCATCGCCGCGCGCGGCTTCCTTCCGCAGGCGTTCGTCGACCCCGCCTTCCGCCGACGCTACACCCACGCCGGTCAGCGCGACACGGTCGAGGGCGAGGAGGCGCAGCCGCTGGCGCAGCGGCCGCCGGCGGAGGAGGGGGCGTAGCGCCGTGGACGTCGTCGTGCTCCTCGCCCTGTTCTCGTCGATGGTCCGCGCGACCACGCCGCTGCTCTTCGCGGCCCTCGGCGGCCTGTTCAGCGAGCGCTCCGGCGTCGTGAACATCGCGCTGGAGGGGATCATCCTCTTCGGGGCCATGGCCGCGGCGATCACGTCCCAGCTCGTCGAGGCGCCGTTCCTCGCCGAGAACCCCGTGGCCCGCGTGCCCTTCGCGCCCTGGCTCGGCGTGCTGGCCGGGGCCGTCCTGGGCGGGTTCGTCGGCTGGATCCACGCCGTCGTGTCGATCCGCTACCGCGCCGACCAGATCATCTCCGGCACGGCGATAAACCTCATGGCCATCGGCATCCCCGCGGTCGTGTTGTCGGGGCTCTACGGCAACTCCTCCACCTCCGAGCCCATCCGCAACCGCCTGCCGCAGTGGGAGCTGTTCGGCATCGACAACCTCTCGTTCAGCCCGCTCGTCTACCTCGCGTTCCTGCTCGTGCCCCTCACCTGGCTCGTCGTCTTCCGCACGCCGTTCGGCCTGCGCCTGCGTTCGGTGGGCGAGCATCCGGCGGCGGCCGACTCGCTGGGCGTGAACGTCTTCCGCATGCGCTACGCGGGCGTCGTCATCTCGGGCGTGCTGGCCGGCCTGGGCGGCGCCTACCTCTCGATCGGCAACCTCAACCAGTTCGTCAGCGAGATGTCGGGTGGCCGCGGGTTCATCGCGCTGGCGGCCCTGATCTTCGGCAAGTGGCACCCGTTCGGCGTGCTCGGCGCCACGCTGCTGTTCGGCGCCTTCCAGGCCACCGAGGTGCTGCTGGGCGGCGGCAACCTGCTCCCGCCCACGATCGTGCAGAGCCTGCCTTACGTCCTCACGATCCTCGTGCTGGCCGGGTTCGTGGGTCGCTCGGTCGCGCCCAAGGCCTCCGGCAAGCCGTTCGTCAAGTGAGCGCGGCGCCGGAGGGCGCGCCCGCGTCTGCGCGCGCTCCGGATGGCGCGCCCGCGGCGAACGCGGCTCCGGTGCCGAGCGGGTCCCCCGCCGCGGGGTCGCCGGCGGACCGGCCCTCCCGGCCCGCCGCGCCGCGCGCGGCCGGCGTCCTGCTGCACCCCACGAGCCTCCCGGGGCCCCACGGCGTGGGCGAGCTCGGCCCGGAGGCGCTCCGCTGGCTCGACCTCCTGGCCGCCGCAGGCCAGCGGGTGTGGCAGGTGCTGCCCCTCGGCCCCACGGGCTACGGCGACAGCCCCTACCAGTCGTTCAGCACGTTCGCCGGCAACCCCTACCTCATCGACGTCGGCGACCTGGCCGCCGAGGGCCTGCTGCGGGACGACGACCTCGAGCCCCTGCGCGCGCTGCCGTCCGGCCGCGTCGACTACGGCGGCCTCTACGAGCTGAAGCTGCCGCTCCTGCGCCGCGCCGCCGACGCCTTCCTGGCGTCCGGCGGCGCCGGCGATCCCGGGTTCAGGGCGTTCGCGGAGCGCGAGGCCGCCTGGCTCGAGGACTTCGCCCTGTTCATGGCGCTCAAGGAGGAGGCGGGGGGAGCGCCGTGGACCGCGTGGGAGCGTCCGCTCAGGCTGCGCGACCCGGCGGCGCTGGCCGACGCCGCCGAGCGCCTCGTCGCCGAGACCGCCAGGCAGCGCGTGTGGCAGTACTGGTTCTCCCGGCAGTGGTCCGCGGTCAAGGGCCGCGCGTCGGAGCGCGGCATCAGGGTGCTCGGCGACGTGCCGATCTTCGTCGCGCTCGACTCCGCCGACGTCTGGGCGAACCCGGAGCTGTTCCACCTCGGCGAGGACGGCCTGCCCACCGTGGTCGCCGGCGTGCCGCCCGACTACTTCTCCGCCACCGGCCAGCGCTGGGGCAACCCGCTCTACCGCTGGGACGTCATGAGGGAGCGCGGCTACGCCTGGTGGGTCGCGCGTCTGCGGCACGCCCTCGCCCAGGCCGACCTCGTGCGCATCGACCACTTCCGCGGCTTCGCCGCCTACTGGGAGATCCCGGCGGGCGAGCCCACGGCCGAGAGGGGCCGCTGGGTCGCGGGTCCCGGCGCCGACCTGTTCGATGCCCTGCGCCGCGAGCTCGGCGGGCTGCCCGTGGTGGCCGAGGACCTCGGCGTGATCACGCCAGACGTCGAGGCGCTGAGGGACTCCTGCGGGCTGCCCGGCATGAAGGTGCTGCAGTTCGCGTTCGCGGGCGGCGCCGACGACCCCTACCTGCCGCACAACTACGAGCGCGACTGCGTCGTCTACACCGGCACCCACGACAACGACACGACGCGCGGCTGGTACGAGTCGGCGCCGGAGGCCGAGCGCGACCACGTGCGTCGCTACCTCGGCCGGCCCGACGAGGAGGTCGTGGACGGGCTCGTCCGCCTGGCCTACGCGTCGGTCGCCGACCTCGCCGTGGTCCCGCTGCAGGACCACCTGGGGCTGGGTCCCGAGGCCCGCATGAACACGCCCGGCCGCGAGGTCGGCAACTGGACCTGGCGCTTCGCCTGGGACGACGTGCCGCCGTGGCTGGCGCCGCACCTGCACGGCCTGGCGTCGGTCTACGGCCGCGTGCCGGCGGGCGGTCCCGTCGACACGCCCTACCGCCGGACGGCCCTGTGAGGCGCTGAGCCGCGCTCGTCCGTGAGAGGGGGACGAGGCGAGGGGCCGCGCGACGTCGCGCGGCCCGCTGGGGCACGGCGCGTGCCCCTCAGGCCCTGAAGATCACGTCCTCGCGGCTGAAGTTCCGGTGGGCGAACGCGAGCAGCAGGGCGATCACCACGGCCAGCGACGCCCAGGTGACGAGGATGGAGGAGAGCGCGGCCGTGCCCTTGACGATGTCGTCCATCACGAGCAGGGCGTTGAGCACGGGGATCATGTAGGCGCCGTCGCCGATGCCGATGAGGTCCTTGAACTGCAGGCCCACGGCCGGTATCACGAAGAGGAACGAGAGCGGCGCGATGTAGCTCTGCGCCTCCTTGAACGAGCGCGCGAACAGCGCGATCGAGAGCAGCACCGCCGCGACGACGGAGGCGAGCAGCACCGCGCTCATGAGGAGCAGGAGCACGCTGCGCGCGTCCACCGAGAGGCTGCCGCCCATCATCGCGACGATCGAGCCGCCCTCGTCGCCCAGGCGGGGCAGGAAGACGCCGCGCATGACCGCGCCGCCGAGCAGGTAGCCGCCGATCGCGGCGATCGCCGCCGTCAGGCCGAAGGTGAGCGTGGCCAGGAACTTGCCGAACACGACCTCGGAGCGGCGCACCGGCGCCACCAGCAGCGACTCGAGCGTGCCGCGCTCCTTCTCGCCCGCGGTGGCGTCGATGGCGGTCATCTGGCCGCCCGTGAGCGTCCAGATGGCGATGAAGAACGGGATCAGCCAGGAGAGGACGCCGCTGCTGCGCTCGGCCTCCGAGCTGGCGTCGACGTCGGTCACGGCCACCGGCTCGAGGATCGCGGGGTCGAGGCCCTCGGCGCCGAGGCGCTCCGCCACCACGCCCTGCTGGTAGGCGGAGACGGCGTTGCGCAGCTTGCCCACGTTCAGCTCGCTGCGCATGTTGCCGGCCTTGCTGTAGAGCTGGACCTCGGCCCTGCCGCCGGCGGCGATGGTGTCCTCGAAGCCCTCGGGGACGGCGATCGCGGCGGGCACCTCGCCCTCGCGGACCGCGGCCTCCGGGTCGTCGACCGCGACGAGCGACACGTTCTGCGCCTCGATCGCCGTGCGCAGCTCCGGCGGCATGTGCTCGGCGCCGGCGACGCCCAGCTCGGTGACCGTGGTCGCCTCGCGCTCGAACAGCCCGCCGAGCAGCAGCGGCATGCCGAGCATCACCACGGGCAGCATCGCGAGGGGCAGGAGGATGTTCGAGACGATCGCGCGGCGGTCGCGGAACGTCGAGAGGACCTCCTTGTGGGCGATGTCCCAGATGCGGCTCCACCTCATGCCGCCACCTCCTGGGCCGCGATGCCGGAGCGGGAGACGAGGCGGAAGAACGCCTCCTCGAGGCTCTGCGACTCGGTCTGCGCGTTGAGCTCGGCGACGGTACCCTCGGCGATCTTGCGCCCGCCGTAGATCACGCAGCAGCGGTCGCAGAGCTCCTCGACCTCGCTCATCACGTGGGTCGAGTAGATGACCGCGCGGTCCTCGGACGGGTACGCCTTCACGAAGTCGATCACGGCGCGCCTGGCGACGACGTCGAGGCCGCTGGTGGCCTCGTCGAAGAAGATCACCGGCGGGTCGTGGATGACGGCGCGGGCGACGACGACCTTCTGCTTCATGCCCGTGGAGAAGCCGCCGGCGCGCCTGTCGAGCGTGTCGCCGAGGGAGAGCAGCGCGTCGAGCATCTCGATGCGCTCGTCCACGGCGGACTCGTCCATGCCGTAGAGGCGCCCGAAGTAGCGGAGGATCTCGCGGCCGGTGAGGCGGTCGTAGAGCCCCATCCCGCCGTTCACGACGCCGATGCGGGCCCTCACGGCCTCGGCGTCCCCGACGACGTCGTAGCCGGCCACCTTGGCCGTGCCGGCGTCGGGCTTGAGCAGGGTGGCGAGGACGCGGAGCGTGGTCGTCTTGCCCGCTCCGTTGGGCCCCAGCAGCCCGTACACCTCGCCGCTGGCCACGGAGAAGCCGAGGTCGTCGACGGCGACGACCCTCTTGCCGCCCTTGCCCCCCTCGAACGTCTTCCGCAGCCCCTGTACCTCGATCATCGGAGCGTCCATGCGCCCCGCATGCTACCCGCTGCCGGCACGGGCGCGGCCGGGCGGATGTCCCGCGGAGGGTGCCCCGCGTCGCGGCTCCGGACCGGGCGCCTCGGCGCCGCGACCGGGCGACAGCGGTGAGCGGCGGAGCGGCTATCATCGCCGTCACATGCGCGAACGCGACATCGCGTCCCTCGACGACTACCAGCTGGTGCCCAAGGCGCTCCACGACGTCGAGGAGCCCGACCTCAGCGTCGAGGTGCTGGGCCTGACGCTCGAGTGGCCGCTGGTGGCGAGGCTGCCCGACGGCGCCTCCTGGCACGAGGCGCTGGCGCGCCCGGCGACCGCCGACCTGTCGCGCCTCGGGGCCGTCGACGCCGCCGCGGTCACCGCCGAGCGCCTGAGCCAGTGCCCGCCCGGCTCCGTCGTCGCCGTGCTGCCGCCGCGCCGCATGGCCGAGCTCGTGGCCGACGTGAAGCGCCTGGCCGACCTGGGGGTGGGAGCGGTCGGGCTCGACCTGGCGCCGCTCGCCGAGGCCGCCCCCTTCGGCAAGGAGGCGTTCAGGCCGCGCACCCGTGAGGACCTGGCCGAGCTGCGGGCCGCGGCCGGGCTCCCGCTGTGGGTGTTCGGGGTGGGCGGCCCGGCCGACGCCGAGGTCGCCGCCGAGGCCGGCGCCGACGTCGTGGTCGTGAGCTCCGCGCTCGGCGCCCACCTGCGGGCGCCCGCGACCATAGACGTCCTGCCCGAGGTCGTCGACGCGGTGGCCGGCATGCTGACGATCGCCGCCGGCGGCGCCGTCCGCGACGGCGTCGACGCGTTCCGCTACCTCGCCGTGGGCGCCGAGCTGGTCGTGGTGGAGGGCGACCGCTCGCTGCCAGCGCTCGCGGCCGAGCTGGCCTACGCCTTCAGGCTCACGGGCTGCGCGACCTTCGCGGACGTCGGCTACGACGCCCTGTTCGCGCCGCTCTACACCGAGCCGTGATCGCGTTCGTCGAGGGCGAGGTCGAGGCCGTGGACGAGGCCAGCGTCGTCCTGCGGGTGGGCGGCTTCGGCGTCGAGGTGCAGGCGCCGGCGTCGACGCTGGCGCGCTGCCGCCCGGGCGAGCGCGTGCGTCTGCGCACCGCCCTGGTCGTGCGCGAGGAGCAGCCCTACCTCTACGGCTTCCACGAGCCCGACATGCTGCTGTTGTTCCGGCGCCTGCTCGAGGTCAACGGGGTGGGCCCGAAGATGGCCCTCGGCGTGCTGTCGGCCCTGCCCGTCCAGCTCATCGCCTCGGCCGTGGCGAACTCCGACCCCGGCCTGCTGACGAGCGCGCCGGGCGTGGGCAAGCGCACGGCCGAGAGGATCGTCGTGGAGCTGCGCAACAGGCTGCCCGAGCACCTCGTCTCTCAGGTGGCGGGGGCCGGCGCTCCGGGCGCCCTGGGCGCGGCCGGCCAGGACGCGGTGGACGCGCTGCTGGCGCTCGGCTACCGCGAGTCCCAGGTGAGGGGCGTCGTCGCCGAGCTGCTGCAGGACGACCCCGACGCCGCGGCCGAGACGCTGATCCGCAAGGCCCTGTCGCGGGTCAGGTAGGCGCCGCCGCCTACGGAGGCGTCCGGCGCTGCTGGCCGAGCGGTGCGGGGGCTGCGCTCCGAGGGACCCTCAGGCCACTGACGCCCTCAGCGCCTCCGCGGGGGGCGTCCACGGCATGTCGAACGCGCTGGCCACGCCCTCGTGGGTCAGCTGGCCGGCGCAGGCGTTGAGGCCCTTGAGGAAGGCGGGGTCCTCGGCCAGCGCCGCGAGCCCGCGGTCGGCGAGGCGCTGCACGTAGGGCAGGGTCTGGTTGGCGAGCGCGCGCGTGCTCGTGTTCGGCACGGCGCCCGGCATGTTCGCGACCCCGTAGTGCACGACGCCGTCGACGACGTAGGTGGGGTCGTCGTGCGTGGTGGGGTGGATCGTCTCGATGCAGCCGCCCTGGTCGACGGCGACGTCGACGATCACGCTGCCCTCCTTCATCGCCCCGAGCATGTCGCGCGTGACCAGCCGCGGCGCGCGGGCGCCGGGTATCAGCACGGCGCCGATGAGGAGGTCGGCGCGCGGCAGCAGCTCCATGACGTTGCCGAGGTTGCTGGCCATCGTCTGCACCGCGCCGCGGAAGACGTCGTCGAGGTACTGGAGCCGGGCGTGGTTGACGTCGAGGAGCGTGACGCGCGCGCCCACGCCGAGGGCGACCTTGGCCGCGTTGATGCCCACGGTGCCGCCGCCCAGGATCACGACCTCGCCGGCGTGCACGCCGGGCACGCCGCCCAGCAGCACGCCGCGCCCGCCGTGGGGGCGCTCCAGCAGGTGCGCTCCGACCTGTGCGGCCATGCGGCCCGCCACCTCGCTCATCGGCGTGAGCAGCGGCAGGCTGCCGTTCGCGAGCTGTACGGTCTCGTAGGCGATGGCCGTCGTGCCGGCGCGCAGCAGCGCCTCGGCGAGCCGCTGGGCGGCGGCCAGGTGCAGGTAGGCGAAGAGGATCAGGTCGTCGCGCAGGTAGCGGAACTCGGACTCGACGGGCTCCTTGACCTTCAGGACCAGGCGCTGCGCCCACGCCTCCTCGGCGCTGACGCCGACGCGCGCGCCCGCGGAGGCGTACTGCTCGTCGGTGAAGCCGGAGCCGAGGCCGGCGTCCTTCTCGACGAACACCCGGTGGCCCGCCGCGACCAGGGCCTGCACGGTTCCCGGGGTGGCGGCCACGCGGTGCTCCTGGGGCTTGATCTCCTTGACGACGCCGATGTCCATGCGTGTCTCCCGGCATACGGGCGCGACCCATGGCGGGCGCGCCCAGGTTCTCGCTAGCCGTCCTAGGGCGACTCTACCCCGGCCTCGGCCCGGCGGCCGCCGCGGACGCACCGCGGGGTAGAAGCTGGCGGCGGGGCAGGCGCGCGGGGCCGCTCGTCCTCCGGCGCCACGACGGCGGTGCGCCGGCGGCGGCGCGCGGAGCGCGTGATGGACGACCTGCGGCGCCTCAGGCGAAGACGCGCAGCAGCCGGTAGCCGGGTCCGCCGGCGGCCGGCTCGGCCAAGGCCACGAGCGCGCCGGACGCGTCCACGAGCGCGGCGCGCCCCGGCAAGGCGAGCGGCGGGCGCCTGCCGTGCCTCACGTCGGCGACCTCCCGGCCGTCGAGGGCGACCGTGGGCAGCATCAGCGCCGCGACGGGGTCGAGCGGGCGGGCGGAGTACAGGTCCTCGACGGCGACGGCGTCCCTCAGGTCGACTGACCCCGAGGCCGTGCGGACCAGGCCCGACAGGTAGGCGGGGAGGCCGAGCGCGTCGCCCAGGTCGCGCGCGAACGCGCGCACGTAGGTGCCGGCCCCCACCGTGAGCCGCACGAGCGCGGTGACGCGGCGCGCCGCCGCGGCCCTGGCGGCGAGCTCCTCGGGCACGGGCGGGTCGGGCGGCAGCGCGAAGCCCAGCCCGCTCGCGGCGGGCTCGTAGCGCCCCGGCGGTGCGCCCGCCGCGAGCGCGAAGGTCGCGGGCAGCTCGCCGCGGTCGGGGGCGATGGCCAGGAGGGTCACCTCGCGGTACGCGACGGGCCGCGGCGGCGGCTCCGCGGCGCGTCCCCGCCGCGCGGCGGCGTAGCTGCGCTCGCCGGCGCGCTTCACCGCCGAGTAGGCGGGCGGACGCTGCTCGGTGACCCGCAGGAACGCGTCGAGCGCCGGCAGCAGTCGCTCGGCGGTCAGCTCCCCCGCGTCGGCCACGGCCACGACCGGGCCCTCGGCGTCGAGGGTCGGGGTGGAGGCGCCGAAGGTCACCCAGGCGAGGTAGGTCTTGTCGTGGCCGGTGAGGTAGGGCGAGAGCTTGGTCGCCTCCTCCGACAGCACCAGCAGCACGCCGGAGGCGAGCGGGTCGAGGGTGCCGGCGTGGCCGACCCGCCTGGTGCCCAGCGCCCGCCTGGCGCGCGCGACGACGTCGTGCGACGTCAGCCCCAGGGGCTTGTCGACGGCGTGGAGCGGCACTCAGCCGAAGAAGAGGCTGCGGGCCCAGGGGCTGACGGTGACGGCGACGAGCAGGCCGACGTGGAGCGTGAGCTGGGCGATGAGGGGCTCGGTGGAGTTGGGGCGACGCCTGAAGCCGTCGGCGAGGATCAGCCCGATCACGAGCAGCAGCGCGACCGGCGTGCCGAAGGTGAGGGCGTAGAGGACGCCGGAGACGAGGGTGGCGCTGCGCTTGTCGTAGCGGCGCGCCAGCGGCGGGATCGCGAAGCCGCGGAAGAACACCTCGGCGAGCGGTACGAGGATCATCGCGGCCACCACGTAGGGCGTGAGCTGCACGAGGTCGAGGTAGAAGCCGCCCAGGGCGCCGCCCAGCGGGTCGAGGTGCAGGTAGGCGAGCAGCCCCGCCAGGAACACGATGCCGAGGCCCACGCCGGCGAGCGGCTGGCGGCTGCTGCCGACGAGCGTCTCCATGGGGTCGTGGCCGGTGATCGAGGCGCGGCGCCAGGCGAGCAGCACGAGGAAGACGCTGAACGTGATGAAGAACAGCGCCCACGCGTCGGTCGCCTGCACCGGCGTGAGGACGGCCAGGGGGTTGCCGTGCACGAACTCGCCGTAGGCGACCGCCGCCGCCAGGCCGAGCAGCGCGGAGACCAGGAGCGTGCCGTAGACGTTGCCGACGCTCCAGGGCTGGGGCCCGTCGACGACCTCGAGGCCGCTCGTCGACGGTATGCGGCTCTCGGCCACGAGGTGCACGGCGACGAGCAGCAGCAGGGCGCCGAGCCACACCAGCGAGTTGCCGCCGAGGCGGCTGATGAGGTTGTCGCGGCGCAGCGACTCGCGCAGCGCCAGGTTGCCGGCCGCGATGTCGCCCTCGGCGTAGTAGATGAACGCCAGCGCGCGCAGGTCTTCCGCCTGCGCGTCGACGTCGCGCGAGCCGCGGAGCTGGTGGGCCGTGGCCAGGTTGTCGGCGGCGTCCTCCAGCGCGCCCTGCGCCCACAGCGCGCGCCCGAGGAGCGAGAGGACCTCGGGGTCGAGGTCGTCGCCCGTGAGCTCGATGTAGGAGCGCAGCTGCGCGGCGGCGGCCGTCGGGTCGCCGAGCCGCAGGCGCAGACGAGCCTCGGCGAGGCGGTAGTCGACGTTCAGGGGGTCCGCGGCGATGGCGGCGCCGTAGGCGGAGAGTGCGTCGTCGTAGCGGCCCGCGAACTCGTGGATGCTGCCGTCGAGGCGCTGGAGGTAGCCCTCGAGCTCCCTGTTGCCCTGCTGCTGGAGGACCGTGCGCGCGCTGCTCAGGTAGCCCTGGGCCTCGTCCGGCCGACCGCCGGCGAGGGCGGCCTCGGCCAGGAGCACGAGCGGCTCGGCGGTGGGGATCGCGTTGCGCACGCGGCGCAGGCGGCTCTCGGCGCTGGCGTGGTCGCCCAGGCGCAGCTCGATGCGCGCGAGGGCGAGCTCGGCCTCGGCGAAGCTCGGCCGCACCTGCAGGGCGTTCTGGCAGGCCCGGCGGGCCGTCTCGAGGTCGCCGCCGGCCTCGAAGCGCAGGCACTGCTGGTAGTAGACGTTCTCGTCGAACGCCTGCGCGAACGCGTGCGAGAGGGCGGTGAGCGTCGCGAGGAGGGCCAGGGCGCCCAGTGCCTTGGCCAGCGCCGCCCCCTTCCACGCAGCAGGTCGTGCCGTCATCAGGTCCCCTCCGCCGGGTCGTGCGAGCCCGGCCACCGCGCCGCCAGGCACGGACGCGCTGCCGCAGCGGGCGAGCCTCGCTGTCGCGTGCTCGTGGCGGCCAGACTTGCATGCGGGCCCTGCCGGCAGCGGTTAGGTCGTTCACTTCCGCGGTGCACGAATCGCCTCTGGGACGCGGCTGGCGCCGGCTCGGCCGGGCGGCTGGCGCCGGCTCCCCGGCCTCCGCCGACACGGCCCGCGCGCGCTGGGCGCGGTCCAGGAGGCGGGCAGCGCTCGGCGGACGCGGCGTCGCCGACCGCGGCGCGCCGCGACCCGATGAAGGTTAGCTTAACCGCTCCAGGACGCTATCCTCGGGAACACGTCCTATCATCGACGACGACGGTGAGAAGATGAGCTTCCCACACTTCCTGCTGATGGGCCAGGTGCTCGCGCTCCTGCCCGCCATGACCGAGGGCACGGAGGTGCGCATCGTGTCGCCGGACCTCCTCACCGTCTACGCCAAGGCGACGGTGGAGGACGGCCGGCTCGTGTTCACCGAGTTCCCCGGGCCAGGCACGGAGGTGCGGGTCATCATCTTCCCGGCCGAGAGCTCTCCGGCCGAGCGGGTCGACGCCATGGGAGCGCGCGCGCTCGTCGGGCGCGTCAGCCCGGACGGACGCGACGTGCTCCTCACTGAGCCGGAGGCGTTCGAGCCCCTATCCTTGAGAGCGCTCCTTTTCCGCGAGCGCGGCGTCGTGATGCGCTTCGCGTCGAACGGGGAGGAATGAAGTGGCGAAGCGGATACTCATCGTCGAGGACGACCTCGACATCCTGAGGCTGCTCAAGCGCGAGCTGGAGGAGGCCGGCTTCGAGGTGCTGGCCTTCGACTCCGGCATGCGCGGGCTCACCGCGGTGCGCGAGGAGGAACCCGACCTCGTGATCCTCGACCTGGGCCTGCCCGACATCAGCGGCCAGGAGATCGCGCGCAGGGTGCGCCGCACCGGCGACACTCCGATACTGATACTCACGGCCGCCGACGAGGTGGGCACGAAGGTCGAGATGCTCAACGCCGGCGCCGACGACTACCTGGCCAAGCCGTTCCACGTGCAGGAGCTCCTCGCGCGCATCAACGTGCAGCTCCGCAAGCGCACGCTGGGCGCGGCGCAGAAGATCGGCGACATGACCATCGACCCGGTCAGGCGCCAGGTGCTGTGGGGCGAGGAGGAGGTCAGGCTCAGCCCCCGCGAGTACGAGCTGCTGGCCTACCTCGCCGGTCAGCCCGGACGCGTCTACAGCCGCAAGGAGATCGAGACCAACGTCTGGGGGGAGGACCTGCCCCCGTCCTCGAACGTCGTGGACGTCCACATCGCCAACATCCGCGGCAAGCTGCGCGAGGTGGGCGGCTACGGCGTGATCCGCACCGTGCGCGGCGTGGGCTACGCGCTCAAGTCCTAGGCGCGACGGGCGTGACCGGCCCGGCATGAGCCGCGCGTCACGCAGGCGCCGGGGCCTGCCGCTCACCTGGCGCGTCGCGCTGCTCGCCGGGGCGGCCACCGCGCTGCTCGCCGGCCTGACGCTGATCGTCTCCTACGTGCTCGTCAGGAACGGCATGTACGAGGACCTGCGCCGCTCGCTGCGCGAGGACGCGGCCACGCTGGCCGCGGTCTACGCCTCGGGCGAGGGCAGCGCGGGCGGCAGCCTCTCCGGCCCGACGGGCGGGATGGTGCTGCAGGTCTACGGGCCCGGCGCGCAGCTCCTCGCGGCCTCGCGGAGCGAGTGGGAGACGGCGCAGGCGGCGATCCCGCCCGACGTCGTCGTCGGGGCGGGGCTCGTGCCCACGCCGTGGTCGGGCGAGCTGCTCGGCCGGCCCGTGGAGGCCGCGCTGGCGCCGTTCGCCGTGGGCGTGGTGGCCGTCATCGCCGACCCCGGCTACATCCAGGAGACCCTGGCGGCGCTGTCGCGCACGCTGCTGCTCGTCGCCGCCGCCCTGGTCGTGCTCAGCCTGCTGGGCGGCTACCTCGTGGCGGCGGCATCGCTGCGGCCCGTCACCCGGCTCGCCAGGCGCGTCTCGCGGCTCGACCCCGACAGGCTCGAGCCCCTCGAGTACGACGGACCGCGCGACGAGGTCGCCCGCCTGGCCGAGACCGTCAACGAGCTGCTCCGCCGCCTGGCGCAGGCGCGGGACGCCCAGCGCACGTTCCTGGCCGAGACGAGCCACGAGCTGAGGACGCCCCTCACGTCGCTGCGCGGCTTCCTCGACAGGGCGGCGCGCCTGGCGGGACCGGCCGCGGCCGAGGACATCGACGACGCCAGGCGCGTCACCGGCACGATGGCCAGGCTCGTCGAGGACCTGCTGCTGCTCTCGCGCGGCGAGCTGGTGCGCGAGCTCAACCCGCACCTCGTCGACCTGCTGCAGGACGTCGCGAAGCCGGTGGCGGCGGAGTTCCCCGGCGTGGCCGCCGAGGGCGCGGCGCCGCTGCTCGTGCTCGGCGACCCGCTGAGGCTGCGCCAGCTCGTGCGCAACCTCCTCGCGAACGCCGTGAGGGCCGCCAGCGGGCCGGCGGGGGTGCGCGTGCGGGTGCGCGAGGGCGACGACCGCACGGCGGTGCTGGAGGTCGAGGACGACGGGCCCGGCATACCGCCCGAGATGCAGGAGCGGATCTTCGAGAAGTTCTACAAGGGCGCGGGCGGCGGCAGCGGTCTCGGCCTGGCGATCGCCAGGCAGGTGGCCAAGCACCACGACGGCACGCTGACCGTGGAGAGCCGGCCTGGACGCACCGTCTTCACGCTGCGCCTGCCCGTGGTGCAGGAGGAGGAAGAGGAAGAGGAGCTCGAGGCCAAGGCGTAGGCGAGGCATGGCCCGGCCCCGAGTCCCTCGTGGCTCGCCCGCCTGCCCTCGACCCCGGCGCGTCTGGCTCTCGCCGGCGTCTCAGATCTTCGGCAGGGTGACCCCGCGCTGGCCCTGGTACTTGCCCTTGCGGTCGCGGTACGTGACCTCGGGGCGCTCGCCTTGGAAGAACAACAGCTGCACTATGCCCTCGTTGGCGTAGACCTTCGCCGGCAGGGGCGTCGTGTTCGACAGCTCCAGCGTCACGTGCCCCTCCCAGCCGGGCTCCAAGGGCGTCACGTTCGCCACGATGCCGCAGTTCCGGACGAACACTCCGGCCTCGAGGGCGAAGTTGCCCGCCTCCGGCACCGTGAGGCAGTAGACGTCGTGGTCACCCTTGAGCTCACGGACCTCGGCCACCTTGTGGTTGAGGTGTTGGCCCTCGCCTCCGAACGGGGCTCGCACGTCGGGGAACCGCCGGAAGACGGCTCGGTCGCGGCCGAGCAGACGCGCCGCGCCTCTCATGGAGCCCGCCTCGTCCGAGGCACGGCGCTTGGCCAGCAGCTCCTCCCGCCTCGGGGCGTACTCTGGGTCGTGCCAGAACCGTTCGGCTCGCAGCCTCTGTTGGCGGTCTCGCGCCATCCGCCAGGCAAGGTCCGTGGCGCGTCTCGCCAGGGCCCCGCGGATGGCGGCGGAGCGCTCGACGGGATCGAAGTCGCGGCCGTGGTACTCGATGTCGTGATAGCCGATCCGGTCGCTCGCCGGCAAGCGGACGAGGTTCGTGGGCCTGTTGTCGCGCCTGTCGTGGTTCACGTGGTGGCGGTGCGTGCCTGGCGTGTCCTCGTAGATGCCGTTGCGTACGCTCCACTCGTCGGCCAGGCGATGAGTCGGGTAGAAGCTCCCCGTCAGAGGCTGATACGTCATCTCGTAGCCGCGGTGGACGGAGCGGTAGAGCGGCATCAGGGAGTCGCCCGGCTCGAGGTCGCCGGCCGCTATCCACTCGCCCAGGCGGCCCATGAAGTCGTGGTCAGGCGTGGCGTGGACCACGCTGCCATCGTCGAGCGTGATCTCGAGCAGGGTGTCGCGGCCGATCCAGCGGGGCGCGTGCAGTAGCGTGACGACGACGCGGCCGTGCTCCCCGATGGAGTACCCCCAGAACGTCTCGCCTTCCTCGTGCCTCTCCGCGAGCTCGGCTAGCGTGGGCGCCGTGCCGTCGACGAGCGCGACCCTGGTGTCGGCGCTGAAGCACCTGGCGTACGACGACTTGCCTAGCGCCACGACCATGGTGTCATCGGGTATGCGCAGGTACTCCACCGAGCGCGTGAGCACGAAGCTGTTCGGGGGGACGATGCAGGTGTCGCCCTCGTACTCCACGAGGCTGCTGGTGTCGAAGTCCTTGGGGTCCACGACGGTGTTGAAGGCGTTGACGAAGATGCGCCACTCCGGGGCCGCGCGCAGGTCGTAACCGAAGCTCGAGAGCCCGAAGCTGATGACGCCCTCGCGGACCAGGCGGTCCTCGAAAGGCTCGATCATCCCCTCCTCGAGGGCCTTCTGCTTGATCCAGCGGTCGGGCTTGATGCTCATGCCGGAGTCTATCAGCGCCCTCGGGGACGCTCGTGGGCCCGAGCCGAGCGCCCATGGGCAGATGCCCGGAGCCCGTTGACCTCACCGTGATATCATCGGGATGTCAACGGGCCGAGGCCCGGGAAGGTGGAGGAGGACTTGAGCAGGACCTTGAGGACCGTCATCGTGGCCGTGCTGGTCGCGGCTGGAGCCGCCGGAGCGCAGCCGGCGCGGGAGGGGGGCGAGCCGTTCGCCGGCGTCGTCTACGACCTGACGCAGGGCGGCGTCCGCC
Organism: Trueperaceae bacterium; assembly: GCA_036381035.1. Classification (NCBI taxonomy): domain Bacteria; kingdom Thermotogati; phylum Deinococcota; class Deinococci; order Trueperales; family Trueperaceae; species Trueperaceae bacterium. Next base: position 30,951 of record DASVDQ010000029.1, read on the forward strand.
TCGGCGAGGCGTCGGTGGGCCTCATCGAGACGGACGAGGGCTTCAGGTCGCGCTCCTACGTCGACCTCCCGGGCATCGCCCGCCTCGACGACGAGCTCGTGACGCGCCCCGACGGCGCGGCGCTTTCGTACGCGGTCAGCGGGACGGTGCAGGGCGTCGCCATCGACATGCGCGTGGAGTTCGGGCCCGCGGGCGCCTCGGTGCGGCTCACGCAGGCGGGCAGGGAGTCGACGTTCACGCTGCCCTCCGACGAGCCCCTCTACGTCGTCGACAACAACTTCCTCGACGGCCTGCAGGTCCTCGTGAGCGTCGTCCTGCGCGAGCCCGCCCAGCCGCTCGACGTGGCCGTGGTCGTCCCCCTCGGCGGCGCCGTCGGCCGTCTGTCCCTGGCGGCGCGCGAGGGCACGGAGCGAGTCGAGCTCGCCGGCGGGTCCGCGGAGGCCACGGTGCTCGACGCCTCCCTCAGCGTCGGTCCCCAGACCGTCGACTACGTGGTGTGGGCGGGCGAGGACGGCCGGATCCTGGCCGTGGAGCTGGCCGCCGCTGCCGTGCGCTACGAGCTGCGGGACGCGGCGACGGGCGCGGGCGACGAGGGCGAGGCGGCGCGCGAGACGGCGGCGGAGCTCCTGGAGCGGACCGCCGCCTGCGTGGAGACGCGCGAGCTGAGGGTCGAGTCGTCGGGCGAGACCCTCTACGGCGAGCTGTCGCTGCCCGTCGACGCGCCGGCCGCGGGCGCCCCGACGCTGCTGCTCCTGCCCGGCAGCGGCGCCGTCGACGTGGACGGCAACTCGCCGCCGGTGCTGACGAACTCCGGCTACAGGCAGCTCGCCCAGGCGCTCGGCTGCGCCGGCTACGGCGTCCTCCGGGTCGCGAAGATGGGCATCCCGCCCTCCACCGGCGACGCCAACGCCGCCACGCTCGACTCGTACGCCGCGGACACGGCCGCCTGGCTCGCGGCCCTGGCGGAGGAGAGCGGCGTCGACGCGCGCCGCCTGGGGCTCATCGGCCACTCCGAGGGCGGGCTCATCGCGCTCTACGCCGTGGCCGAGGGCTACGTCGCGCCGGACGCGCTGGTGCTCATCGCCACCGCCGGCAGGCCGCTCGCGGTACTGCTGGAGGAGCAGGTGGTGGCCTCGGCGCGCCGCGCCGGCATGAGCGGCGAGGCCCTCGAGGCCTACGCGCGCGACGCGGCCGAGCTGCTGGACGCCGTCAGGCGTAGCAGCGGACAGGCGCTGGAAGCGGAGGGCGAGCTGGCCGACAACGAGCTGGTGCCCCTGTTCGCGCACGCGGCCGGGCTGCTGCGCAGCGAGATCGACGTGGACCCCGCGGCGCTCGCCGCGAGCGTGGACGTGCCCGTGCTGGTGGTGCAGGGGCTGAAGGACATCCAGGTGCTGCAGGTCGACGGCCAGCTCCTCGCCGACGCGCTGCCGCGCGCCACGCACCTCGAGCTGCGCGACCTCACCCACGACCTCGTCGACACCCCCCTCCCCGCGGAGCAGAAGCCCTTCCCGGCTCCCACGGACGCGGTCTCGGAGACCCTCGTCGCCGCCGTGACCACGTACCTCCACGGGACCCTGAAGCTGGCGCACTGAGGGTGGTCGGGGGCGTGCCCGAGCGCAAGCGCTTCCTCCTGCGCATCGACCCGCGGCTCTACGCCGCCCTGGAGAGGTGGGCCGCCGACGAGCTGAGGAGCGTCAACGCGCAGGTCGAGTACATCCTCACCGAGGCCGCCAGGAGGGCGGGCCGCCTGGAGCCGGGCGAGCCGGCCGAGGGGCGAGGGGGCGACGACGAGCGCGAGGGTTGAGTGCGCCGGGCCGCGGACCAGCGGGCGTGGCCGCGCCCAAGCGCGTTATACTTCGCGCGTTCGACAATCCGCAGGCTTCCTGGAGGTCAATCGATGAAGCGTCGTGATTTCCTCAAGAGGGCCGGCGTGGTCGCCGCCAGCGCCAGCCTCTCGCCGCTCATGTTCGCGAAGGCGCAGAGCCAGCAGGTGTTCAGGTGGGGGATGCCGACCTCGTGGCCGACGTCCCTGGACAACCTCTACGGCGGCGCCGTGAACCTCGCGAACTACCTGCGCGAGATGACCGACGGCCGCCTCGACATCGAGGTATTCCCGGCCGGCGCGCAGATAGGGGCCCTCGAGGTGTTCGACGCCGTCGCCAGCGGCGCGTTCGAGGTCGGGCACACCGCGTCGTACTACTACATCGGCAAGGACCCGGCCCACGCGTTCTTCACCGCCGTGCCGTTCGGCATGACCGCGCCGCAGATCACCTCCTGGGTGCACTCCGGCGGCGGCCAGGAGCTGTGGGACGAGCTGAACGCGCCCAACAACATGATCGCCCTGCTGGCGGGCAACACCGGCATGCAGATGGCCGGCTGGTTCAACGTCGAGATCAACTCCCCCGACGACCTGCGCGGCATCTCGTTCCGCACCGCCGGCCTGGGCGGCCAGGTCTACGCCGACGTCGGCGTGAACGTCCAGACGCTCCCGGGCGGCGAGATCTTCCTGGCCCTCGAGCGCGGGGCTATCGACGCCGCCGAGTGGGTCGGGCCGCACGACGACGAGACGCTCGGGCTCAACAACGCTGCCCGCTACTACTACGGGCCCGGCTGGGCGGAGCCCGGCGCGGCGCTGTGCATCTACATCAACCTCGACGCCTGGAACTCGCTGCCCGACGACCTGCAGCGGGCGGTCAGGGTCGCCGCCAAGGCCGCGAACTCTCAGATGTACTCGGACTACCTGGCCAAGGACCCGGCCGCCTTCCAGCGGATCGTCGCCGCCGGCGCCGAACCGCGCGTCTTCAGCCAGGAGATCCTCCAGGTGTTCCGCGAGAGCTGGAACCGCATCAACGAGGACCTGCGGCAGTCGAACGAGATGTACCGCCGCATCTCCGACGCCGTCGAGGCGTACCTCGCCGAGAACCGCCCGTTCGACGCTCGCAACCAGCACGCCTACGAGGCCTTCCTCTACAGCGAGGGCTGACCGACAGGCTGGAGCTCCACGCCGAGGGCGCGGTCTCGTATCCGGGGGCCGCGCCCTCGCCAGTGCGACGACGCCAAAGGCCCAGGGTGCGGGCATCCCAGGGGCGAGCCCGCACGACCTCGGCGGGACGCCCGCCCCTGTAAGAGGCGCGTCAGCGTCCTCCGCGTAGCGTCACCGCGGAGGACGGATGAAGAAGCTCCTGCTAGCCCTATCTCTGTTGCCTTTCTCCTTCGCGTGGGCCCAGCTGCCCGTCGTGGGCGAGGTGCAGGTGGAGACCGACGAGTTCACCGGTGAGCAGACCTGCTACCAGCTCGTGGCGCTGCCCGACACCAGCCTGGCGATGTCGCTGTGGCTCGAGGACGGCGAGCTCGAGGTCTGGTTCATCCGCCGTGCCGACGACCACGAGTTCATCTACGACGGCCACGCGATCCCGTCCATGGACCGCGTCCTCGTGAAGATCGGCGACGTGGTGGAGACGCACAGCGTGGTCTTCGCCGACTACGTGTTCGACGACTGGATGGAGTACGCGGTCATCCAGCCGCCGCGCGACTTCTACGACTGGTTCCTGTCCGCCACGAGCGACGTGCGGGTGCGCTTCGAGAGCGACTACAGCGGCCTGCATCGCGACGTGACCGTGCCGCACGGGTTCGTGACGGGCTTCGCCAGCGGCTTCGCCGCCACCTGCCTGTAGGCCGCGCCCCTGCGCCGCGGCGCGCCCGGCCGGTGCGGCGCGGCGGCCCGGCTCGCCTCGGGGCGCCGCCTCAGCGCGCCAGGCCGGGCAGGAAGCTGACCATCCCCGGGAAGAGGATCAGCAGCAGCAGCGCCAGCACCTGGACCGCCACGAACGGCACGATGCCGCGGTAGATGTGGCTCGTCGTCACGCCCGGCGGCGCCACGCCCTTGAGGTAGAAGAGCGAGAAGCCGAAGGGCGGCGTGAGGAACGAGCTCTGCAGGTTCATGGCCACGACGACGCCGAACCAGAGCATCATGTCGGCGCCGAAGAAGCGCGCGGCGATGGGCGCCACGAGCGGCACGACGATGAACGTGATCTCGATGAAGTCGATGAAGAACCCGAGCAGGAAGATCACGAGCATCGTGAAGAACATGAACCCGATCGCGCCGCCGGGCAGGTTGAGCAGGAACTCGTCGACGACCCTGCCGCCGCCCAGCGCCGTGAACACCATCGAGAACGCGGTGGCGCCGACGAGGATGATGAACACCATGCTCGTCAGCCGCACCGTCGAGTCCATGGTGTCGATGAGGTTGCGGCGGGTGAGGCGACGGTTCAGCGCGGCCAGCACGGTGGCGCCGGCGGCGCCGGCCGCGCCAGCCTCGGTGGGCGTGGCGACGCCCATGAAGATCGTGCCGAGCACCAGCAGGATCAGCACCAGCGGCGGCACCAGGCTCCTGAGGAGCCTCAGCGCCAGGGCCCAGCCGCTCAGCGAGCGCGCCTCCGGCGGCAGCGCGGGGGCCTCGCGGGGGCGACGCCAGGCCACGAACGCGACCCAGACGATGAACAGTCCGGAGAGCAGGAAGCCGGGGATGAAGGAGCCCAGGAACAGATCGCCGACGGACACGCCGATCTGGTCGCCGAGGATCACGAGCACGATCGACGGCGGGATGATCTGCCCCAGGGTCCCCGACGCCGCCACCACGCCCGTGGCCAGCGTCTTCGAGTAGCCGTACTTGAGCATCACGGGCAGCGCCAGCACGCCCAGCGTGACCACGGAGGCGCCCACGACCCCGGTCGAGGCGGCGAGGAGGGCGCCCACGACGACCACGGAGATCGCCAGGCCGCCGCGGAGCTTGCCGAAGAGGATGCCCATGGACTCGAGCAGCTCCTCGGCCAGGCCGCTGCGCTCGAGCATCACGCCCATGAACACGAAGAACGGCACGGCCACGAGCGTGTAGTTGTCCATGATCGTGCCGAAGATCCGCTGCGGCAGGATGTTCAGCCGCGAGACGTGGAACACGGCGTCCCACGGCAGCGAGAAGCCGAGGTAGACCTGGGTGAGGTCGGAGCCGAGCAGCGTGAACAGCACCGCCGTGCCGCCCAGCGTGAACGCGACCGGGAAGCCGACGAGCAGCAGCACGACGACGACGGCGAACATCCACAGCCCGAGCATCAGGCGAGACCCTCGCCCGGCTCGGCGCCGGCTCCCTGCACGGACCCTGTGTGCGAGCCGGCCGGGCCGCTCACTCCGCCTGCCGTGCCGTCGACCTCGCGCGGCGCCGGCGGCGCCTCGTGCACGCTGCCCGAGCCCTTCCTGCCGGCGAGGAAGGCCGCGTTGCGGATCGTCTCGGAGATGCCCTGCAGGATGAGCAGGGCGAACGCGACGACGATCACGGTCTTGATGGGGTAGCGGGGCAGCCCGCCCGGGTTCGGGCTCATCTCGAGCGTGGCCCACGAGCGCCGCACGTACGGCAGGCTGTAGAGGATCCCCATGGCGGAGAACGGCACGAGGAAGAGCCAGATGCAGACTGTGTCGACGAGCGCCTTGCGCCGCGCGGAGAGCCGCGAGTAGACGATGTCCACGCGCACGTGGCCGTCCTTGCGCAGCACGTAGGCGGCGCCGAGCAGGAAGATCAGGTCGAACGCGTACGTCTGCAGCTCGAGGTAGAAGTTGCCCGTCATCGCCGCCGCGGCGTCGCGGCCGACGAGCGCCTCCAGCGGGCCGTAGAAGTACCTGGTGATGACGTTGTAGACGCCGACGGCCACCATGAAGAGGGACACCCACCACATCAGGCGGCCGATGAGGCCGGTCACGGCGTCCACGACACGCGCGAAGCCCAACAAGACGCTCAAGGTCAAGCCTCCGGGGCGCGTTCTCAGGCGCCCTCGCGGTTCGGGGTTACCGCGGCATCCTAACAGATGCGGCTCATCGCCCCCTCAGGAACTCGTCGACGTCGCGGTTGTGGGCCGGCAGGTTCGTGTTCGGCCTGAACACGGTACGGCCGCCGTCCTCGCCGTGCAGGAAGTAGAGGTAGAGGGCCCCGTCGGCGGCGTAGCGCTCCGGGGCCAGCACGGCGTCGAGGGCCTCGGCGCCCGGGTTGCCGATGGGCCCCACGGGCAGGCCCGGCCGCGTGTAGGTGTTCCACGGCGTGTCCACCTGGAGGTCGCCGGAGGACGCGCTCAGCTCGGGCAGCGGCTTGCCGAGGCCGTAGGCGACGGTGGGGTCCGACTGCAGCGGCATGCCGAGCTCGAGCCGGTTCAGGAACACGCCCGCGATGACGGGCATCTCGCTGACGTCCGCCGCCTCGGCCTGGACGAGGCTGGCGAGCGTCACCCACTGGTGCACGGTGAGGCCGAGGTCGCCCAGGCGGTCGGCGAGGCCCTCGCGCCGCGCGACCTCCTCCCTGAAGCGCGCGACCATCATCCCCAGCGCCTCCTCGGCCGTGGCGTGCAGCGGCACCTCGTAGACGGCGGGGAAGAGGTAGCCCTCCAGCCCCTGGCCGGCGGGCACGTAGGGCGGCGCCAGCTCCAGCCCGGGGTCCTCCACGAGGGCCGCCAGCTCCTCGCGGGTGGCGATGCCGTTCGCGGCCAGGCGCTCCACCACGGACGCGGCGCGCCAGCCCTCGGGCACCACTATCGACACGACCCGCGGGCGTCCCCCGGCGGCCAGCGCCTCGGCCACCTCCCGGGCCGTCATCGTCCGGTCGAGGTCGTAGAGGCCCTCGCCGACCCGCGTGTCGAGGCCCCGGAAGCGCAGGTAGTACTCGAAGGCCAGGGCCGAGCGCACGAGGCCGGCGGCCTCCAGCTCCTGGGCGACGCGCTTGCCGCCCCAGCCGGGCAGCACCTCGAACTCCACGCTGCCCGCGGTCGCGCTCGGCGCCGAGAGCAGGAAGGCCGCCGTCACCCCGGCGCCGCCGACCACGACGATCAGCAGCGTGAGGAGCACGGCGAACCAGCGTCCGCGCCGCCGCCGGGGCGGCTCGGGCGCGGGTGGTCGCTCCTCGGCCGGCGCGGCGGGTCGTCCGGGCGGCGGCGCGGCGGGCCGTCCGTCCGCCGGCGCGTCGGGGCGGGCCTCGACCGGAGCGCCGGGACCCTCGCCGCTCACGGCTCGCCCGCCCGCCTGGCCAGGTACGACTCGAGGATCAGCACGGCCGCGGCCTCGTCGAGGCGGCCCTTCTCCCGGCGCTTGCCGCGCGGCAGCGGTCCGCCCGCGATCTGGCGCCGCGCGGCGCGCGTCGAGAGCCGCTCGTCCTCCAGCACCACGCTCACGCCGTCCTGCGCCAGCCGCGCGCTCAGCGCCGCGGCGAACGACCGCACCCGCGCCGTCTGGCGCGACTCCGTGCCGTCCATGTTGCGGGGCAGCCCCACGACGACGACCCCGGCGCCCTCGGCGGCGGCGATCCTCGCGACCGCCTCTACGTCGCGCTGCATGCCGACCCGCTGCAGCGCCCCGCGACCGAACGCGACGGAGGAGCCGGCGTCGGCGCGCGCCAGCCCGATGCGGGCGTCGCCCACGTCGAGGCCCAGCACGGCGCCGGCGCCCTCCATCAGGCCGGCAGGGCCGCCAGCACCTCTGGCACCGCCGCCAGGGCCTCGCCCAGCCGCGCGGGGTCCTTGATGCCGGCCTGAGCGAGGTCGGGCTTGCCGCCCCCGCCGCCGCCGACGCGTCCGGAGACGGCGCGGACGAGCTTGCCGGCGTCGGCGCCGCGCGCGCGGGCGTCGGCGCTGGTCTTGGCGACCAAGAGCTGCCCCGAGCCCACGACGACGACGTCGGCGCCCGTGGCCTCGAGCTGCCTGTCGGCGGCGCCGCGCAGGGCCTGCGCGTCGAGGCCGTCGAAGGCGAAGGTCGCGAAGCGGAAGCCGCCGGCCTCCCGCACCTCGGCGGCCGGCGCCGCGCTGGTGAGGGCCGCGGCGAGGCGGTCGCGCAGCCTGGCGGCCTCGCGCTGGGCCTCCTTGAGGTCGGCGGTGAGCTTGGCGACGCGCGCCTCGAGCTGAGCGGGGCTCACGCCGAGGCTCTCCGCCATGCGGCGCTCGCGGGCGCGCAGCTCCTCGAGGTACTCGATCGCCGCCATGCCCACGCGCGCCTCGACGCGCCTCACGCCGGCGGACACCGCCTCCTCTGACGTGATCACGAACGCGCCGATCGTGCCGGTGCTCGCGACGTGCGTGCCCCCGCACAGCTCGATGGAGACGGGACGTTCCGCCCCGCCCACGCTGACCATGCGCACGTTCTCGCCGTACTTCTCGCCGAAGAGCATCATCGCGCCGGCCTGCCTGGCCTCGGCGATGGGCACCACGCGCCAGCTCACGGCCAGGTCCTGCTGCACCCAGCGGTTCACGAGCTCCTCGACGCGCCTCAGCTCCTCGGGCGCGAGCGCGCGTCCGTGCGTGAAGTCGAAGCGCAGGCGGTCCGGTGCGACGAGCGAGCCGGCCTGCGTGACGTGCGTGCCGAGCACCGTGCGCAGGGCGGCGTGGAGCAGGTGGGTGGCGGTGTGGTGCTTCTTCGTCTGCTCGCGCGCCGGGTCGACCTGCGCCGTGAGACGGGTGCCCGGCGCGAGCTCGCCGCGCACGACCTTCGCCTCGTGCAGGTGGAGGCCGTGGGTCGAGCGGCTGGTGCCGCTCACCAGCGCGGCCCCGCCAGCCCACTCGAGCTTGCCGACGTCGCCGACCTGGCCGCCGCCCTCGGCGTAGAACGGCGTGCGGTCGAGCACGACGACGCCCGAGTCGCCCTCGCGCAGGACGTCGACCTCCTGGCCCTCGCGCACGAGCCCGACGACCGTCGCCTCGGCCCGCGACTCGGTGTAGCCGAGGAACTCGGTGTCGCCGCTGCGGCCGGCGATCGCGCCGAGGGCGTCGGACTGGGCGGTGAACAGGCGGCGCTCGCCGAGGTCGCCGCGCGAGGCGCGCCTCGCCTCCTCGCGGGCGGCCTCGTAGCCGGCCCTGTCCACGTCGACGCCGCGCTCGGCGGCCAGCTCCTGCGTGAGGTCGAGAGGGAAGCCGTAGGTCTGCCACAGGTCGAACGCGACCTCGCCGGGCAGCACGTTCCCCTCCAGCTCGTCCAACAGGTTGCCAACGCGCTCGATGCCGGCCTCGAGCGTGCGGAGGAACTGCTCCTCCTCGGTCTCGATCACGCCCATGACGCGGTCGCGCCCGTCGACGATCTCGGGGTACGGCTCGCCCATCGCCGCGATGACCTGGTCGACCAGCCCGTGCAGGACGGTGTCGCGCAGCCCCAGCAGCCAGGCGTGGCGGGCGGCGCGCCGGATCAGCATCTTCACGACGTAGCCGGCGCCGTCGTTCGCGGGCAGCACGCCGTCGGTGATCGCGAACGTCACGGCGCGCACGTGGTCGGCGATCACGCGGTGGGAGAGCGACCGCGTGCCCTCGTAGGGCCGGCCCGAGAGCTCGGCCACGCGGCGGATCGTCGGCTGGAACAGCTCGGTGCCGTAGGCGTCCGGCTGGCCGGTCATCAGCGCGGCCAGGCGCTCGAAGCCGAGGCCCGTGTCGATGTTCTTCTGCGGCAGGGGCTGCAGGACGCCGCCGTCCTGCCTGTCGAACTGCGTGAAGACGAGGTTCCAGTACTCGACGAAGCGGTCGCCGGAGCCGGTGTTCGGCCCGTCCTCGTCGGGCGTGCCGTAGTCGGGCCCGCGGTCGTAGAAGACCTCGGAGCAGGGCCCGCAGGGGCCGTTGGGCCCCTGGGTCACCGCGTTGGCCGGCCAGAAGTTCTCGTCCTCGCCCCAGCGGGAGATGCGGCGCTCGGGCACCCCGACCTCGTCGCGCCAGATGCGGAAGGCCTCGTCGTCGTCCTCGTAGACGGTGACGTAGAGCCTCTCGGGGTCGAGGCCCAGCCACTCCTCGGAGGTCGAGAACTCCCAGGCCCAGCGGCAGGCCTCGCGCTTGAAGTAGTCGCCGAACGAGAAGTTGCCGAGCATCTCGAAGAACGAGTGGTGGCGCAGCGTGCGCCCGACGTTCTCGATGTCGTTGATGCGCAGGCACTTCTGCGCCGTCGTGACGCGGTGCCACACGCCCTCGTAGCCGGCGAACTTCGGCGTGGCGCCGAGGAAGTACGGCTTGAACTGCACCATCCCGGCGCTCGTGAACATCAGTGTCGGGTCGTCGCTCTTCAAGGACGCCGACGGGTACGCCAGGTGGCCCCTCTCCACGAAGAACTCCAGGTACCGCCTGCGCAGCTCGTTGAGCTCCTTCACACCTCGTGTCACGCCGCCTCCTCCAGGGCCACGAGGGACGAGTATACCGACCCGGACCGGGCTCTCCCGAAGCGCGGCGGTCTCGAGGGCGCGCGGGTACGACCGCAGGGCGGCGCGGCACGGCGCGGCGCCCCTCACCGCCCGCGCGGAGCCGCCCGCCGCCCCCGCTGCGACGTCGGCGCGTCGCCCCTCGCGGCCCCCGCGGCGCCGCCCGTGCGGGCGCCCCGGGGTATCTTCCGCGCCATGACCGGTGCCGACGCCCCGCAGACGTCGACCCGTCGGCGGACGCTGATCGTGGCGTCGGTCGCCTTCCTGGCGCTCGGCGCCCTCGTCTCGCTCTACGGCCCGCTCTTCCCGGCGCTGCGCGAGCGCTTCGGCGTGGGCGTGGACACCGTGGGCGCCGTGGTGAGCGCGCACTTCGTGGGCTCGCTCGCCTCCGTGCTGGCCTCGGGCGAGCTGATCAGGCGCTTCGGCTACCGGAAGGTGCTCACGGCCGGCACCGCGGTGCTGGCGGCCGGCCTCGCCGGGCTCGCCCCGGCGCCGAGCTGGACGCTCTTCCTCGCCAGCGCCGCCGTGGCGGGCGTGGGCTTCGGGGTCACGGAGGTGGCGGTGAACCTCCTCGTCGCCCGCACCTTCCTGGGGGGCGCGGCGCCCGCGCTGAACGTGATCAACGCGGTCTTCGGCGCGGGCGCCGTGCTCAGCCCGCTGCTGGTGGCGGCGTTCTCGCCCCGCCCCGAGCCGCCGATGTGGTCCCTCGCCGCCCTGGCCGTCCTCGCCCTGGTGGCCGTGCTCACGCTGCGCGCGGTGCCGGCGCCCCCGGCCCGGCCCGGCGCCGGCGAGCCGGTGGCGTGGGGCGCGCTGGCGGCGTTCGTGCTCCTCTACTTCGGCTACGTCTCGGCCGAGGTGGGCGTGACCTCCTGGTCGACCGAGCACCTCACGCCCACCCTCGGACCGGCCGCGGCCGCGGCGGTGCCCGGCCTCTACTGGGGCACACTGACGGTCGGCCGCCTCGTGGCCGCCGCCGTGGCGACCAGGGTGCGTCCCGGCCGCCTGATCGTCGGCGGCCTGATCGCGGCCGTTCTCGCGCTCCTCGGCGCCCTCTACGCCCCGGCCGCGCCCTACATGTACGCGCTCGTGGGCCTGGCGCTCTCCCCGACCTTCGCGACGGGACTGGCGTGGCTCACCGAGCGCATGCCGCGCCGCGCCGAGCAGGTGTCCCCGGCGGTGTTCGCCGCGGCCTCGGTGGGGCCCATCGCCACCGCCCCGCTCATCGGCGTCGCGGTGGCGGGGTTCGGGCCCGTCGCCGTGCCGGCGTCGCTGGCGGCCATGGCCGTCCTCGCCCTCGTCAGCGCGGCGTGGCTGCGCCTGGGAGACGAGCGCCCAGAGAGGCCATGAGGGCGTAGCCGCCGAGGAGAGCGGGGCCGAGGCTCGATAGCGCCGCGGCCGGCAGCGCCCAGAAGCCCCCGAGGGTCGCGGGCCACAGGCCCGTCTGCGGCAGCAGCAGGGCCACCATCGCGGCCACGGCCACGGCGAACGCGCCCAGCCCGCGCCAGGCCACGGGTCCCAGGCGGGCGCGGCCGAACGACGCCAGCCCGAGGGTCACCGCGCCGAGCAGGTAGGCGTGCAGCAGCATCACGCGCAGGCCCTCGCGCGCCACCAGCTCCTCGCCGGCCGGCAGGGCGAGCGCGACCTCGACGGCCGCCTTCGCGGCTATGAGCGCCAGCGTGACCCTGGCCACGACCTGGCCGACGCCGGCGCCGCCGACGTCGCGGCGCCACAGGGCGTAGGCCAGCCACAGCCACGCCGCGGCCGCGATCAGGCCGCCCGCACCCTCGAGCCAGCGCAGACCGGAGGCGAGGCCGTGCTCGGCGGCCAGGCGGGCGCCGGAGCGGAGGCAGAGGCCGGCCGCCAGCGACCACGTCGCGAGGCCGAAGCCTCGCCGCGGCCCGTCGGCGAACCGCGTGCAGGCCAGGGCGCCCAGGAGGCCGAGGCCGAACCACCCGTCGGCGAAGAGCGTGAGGAAGAAGTCGGCGTTCGCGGCGACGCTGAGAGGCGTCGACGTCCCGCCCATGCCCTCGACCATCAGCAGGAGCACGCCGAAGGTCGAGACGACGAGCAGGGAGAAGGCGCCGTCGAAAAGGCGCAGCGCCGGCGTCCGCGGGGCGCCGCGCGACCCGGACGCGTACAGCGCGGCGAGGGCGTACCAGACGACGCCGTTCAGGCCGGAGGCCATCATCGACAGCGGCAGCTCGGCGTCCCCCACGGGCAGGAGCCGGTAGCCGCTGAGGAGGAACGGCACGTACGCCGCCAGACCGGCCAGCGCCGCGGCGATCGCCGTCGCCGCCCCGCCCGGCAGGCGCCGGCCGACCGTGCCGAGGGCGGCGTCGGCGGCCAGCGCCAGGGCCGGCGTGGCCCACGAGAAGAACATCAGGTGCGAGTGCGCGTGGCGCACGTCGGCGAACTGCAGTCCCCAGGGGAACCCCAGGTAGAGGCCGAAGCGCATGAAGGCGCCGGTGAGCGCCGCCAGGGTGAAGGAGGCGAGGGCCAGCCGCCAGGCGGCCAGCGAGCCCCGGTCCGCGCGTGGGGTCCCTGCCTCCACCGACGCGCAGGGTAACCCTCGCCCGGCTCGTCGCCGGGCGCCCGGGAGCGGGGCGGCTACACGAGCCGGCGCCTGACCGTCGAGCTGACGAAGTCGACGACGACGATGAACGAGACGATCACGATGAGGATCATCGAGATCTCGTCCCAGCGACGGAACTGCAGCCGCTGGATCAGCGGCCCGCCGATCCCGCCGGCGCCCACCAGGCCGAGGATCGTGGCCGCGCGCAGGTTGATCTCGAAGCGGTAGAGGACGTTCGAGGCGAACTCGGGCAGCACCTGGGGCACGACGGCGTAGAGGAAGACGTGCAGCCCGTTCCCGCCGGCGGCGCGTATCGCCTCCATGGGGCCGGGGTCGATGCCCTCGATGACGTCGGAGAAGATCTTGCCGAGGAAGCCTATCGAGTGGATGCCCATCGCCATGATCCCGGCCGTGGGCCCCGGGCCGGCGGCGGCGACGAAGATGATCGCCAGGAGGATCTCGGGGAACGTCCTGATCGCGACGAGGAGCGCCTTGCCCGGCATCGCCCTGCCGGTGCCGCCCAGCAGGTTGCGGGCGGCGAGGAACGACAGCGCGAAGGCGAGGATGCCGCCCAGCAGCGTGCCGAGCACGGCCATGTAGAACGTCTCGAGCATCGCGCCGAGCGCGAGGGGGAAGAGCTCGCGGTCGGGGTGCGTGAAGCCGCGCCACAGCGGCGGCAGCGTGCGCTCCAGGCCGGTCCGCACGCGCTCCCACGCGGGCAGGTCGAGCGTGACGAGCACGACGACGAGCAGCACGACGGAGAGGACCGCGGCGGCGGCCGAGAGCGCGCGGTTGCGGCGCACCTGCGCCGGCACCGGCGGCACGGGGAAGGCGGGGGCGGCGCGGCTCATATGAGCTTCGACCTCGCCCACACGGAGACCGCGTCGATCGCGAGCACGACGAGGAAGATCACGACGATGATCAGGCCCACGCGGGTGTAGTTGAAGAAGTTGAGCTGCACCTGGAGGAGGAACCCGATGCCGCCCGCCCCGACGAGGCCGATGATCACCGAGGCGCGCACGTTGATCTCGAAGACGTAGAGCACGTAGCTGACCATCGTCGCGGCGATCTGCGGGACGACCGCGTAGACGATCGTCGCCAGCCGGCCGGCGCCGGCGGCGCGCAGGGCCTCGAGCGGGCCGGGGTCGATGGCCTCGACCGTCTCGGAGCCCAGCTTGGCCAGCACGCCTATCGAGAAGAGCGTGAGCGCCACGGCGCCGGGCAGGGGGCCGACGACGAGGATGGGCACGAGGATGGCGGCCCACAGCAGGTCGGGGATGCTGCGCAGGACCGTGAGCAGCACGCGCGCGACCCACATGCTCACCCGGTCGACAGCGGTGTTGGCGGAGGCGAGGAAGATCAGCGGCACCGCCAGCAGCGTCCCGAAGAACGTGCCCACGTAGGCGATCTGCAGGGTCTCGAGGAGGGGCCCGGCGAGCTGGGGCAGGTAGGCGCCCCACTCCGAGCGCATCTCGGGCAGCGGCGGCACCAGGCGGCCGAAGAAGCGCCAGAAGTCGGCGGAGCCGGTGAACAGCGCCGCGACGTCGAAGTCGGTCTGCCAGTACGCGAGGGCGACGACGCCGAGGACGATCGCGAGCGAGAGCAGCCCCCGCAGGCGCGCGACGAGCGGGGGAGGGGGTGCGGCCGTCGCCGCGCCGGTGAGCTCAGGACCCACGCAGGTCCTTCTCGCGGTCGATGGGCCGCCCGTAGATGTCCTCGAACGCCTGGTCCGTGGCCTCCTCGGGCGTGCCGTCGAACACGACCTGGCCGTCGCGCATGCCGACGATCCTGTCGGCGTACTCGCGCGCCATGTCGATGAAGTGCAGGTTCACGATCGTCGTGATGCCGTCCTCGCGAGCGATGCGCTTGAGGTCGCTCATCACGGCGTGCGACGTGGGCGGGTCGAGGCTCGCGACGGGTTCGTCGGCGAGCATCACCGACGGACGCTGGGCGAGAGCCCGCGCGATGCCCACGCGCTGCTGCTGGCCGCCCGAGAGGGCGTCGGCCCTCACGTACGCCTTCTCGGGTATCCCCACGCGGGCCAGGCACTCGTGCGCGTAGGCGACGTCGGCGCGGGGGAAGGCGCCGAGGACCCCGCGCCAGGCGGGCACGTCGCCGAGGCGCCCGGCGAGCACGTTCCGCAGCACGCTCGAGCGCTTCACGAGGTTGAACGTCTGGAAGATCATGCCGATGTCGGAGCGCACCTGCCGCAGCCGGCGACCGCGCGCGGCGGTGACGTTCGCGCCGCCCACGTGGACGCTGCCCTGTGAGGGCACCACGAGGTTGTTCACCGTGCGGATCAGGGTCGACTTACCGGCGCCCGAGAGGCCGACCACGACGAGGAACTGGCCGCGCGGTATCGAGAGGGTCACGCCCTTGAGGGCCTTCAGGCCCGTCTTGTACGTGACCTCGACCTCGCGGAACTCGATGTGGGACACGGACGAGAGTAACCCAGAGGACAGGGCCGGCGCGGGACTGTCGCCCGGCCGGCCCTGCTCCTCGGGAGGCGGCCTCAGGCGGCCGCCTGCCCCCACGTCACTGCTGCTGGAAGGTGCGGCTGACCTCGCGCACGACGTCGTAGACGGAGGGGTCATCGACGCGCGCGAACTCGGTCACGTTGAAGAGGGCCTGGGTGAGCGCCTCGCCCTCGGGGGTGTCGGCGATGTCGATGAACGCCTGGGCGATCTTCTCCTTGAGCCCGTCGTCGAGGTCCGGCACCACGACCATGCCGTCGTTGGGGATGTCGGCCGAGTAGCCGAGGATGCAGACCTGCTCCTTGACGTCGGGGTAGTCGGCCTCGATCGTCTCGCGCCCGTCGGAGCCGGGGGAGCCGCCGAAGGTGACGGCCACGTCGACGTCGCCGAGGTACACGGCGAGCATGGCGGCGTCGTGCGAGCCCGCGAAGATGCCGGTCATCTCGGTGTCGGGGTCGATGCCGTACTGGTCGCGCAGGGTCACGTACGGGAACTGGTAGCCGGAGGCGGAGCCGGGGTCGACCCAGGCGATCGTCTTGCCGCGCAGGTCGTCGAACGATTCGATGCCGCTGTCGCAGCGGACGTTGAACTGCGAGCGGTAGGTGGTGCTGCCCTGGCGCACGGAGGCGAGGAGGGGCTCGGCGCCGTGGGCGTCCATCGCCTGCACGAGGCCCGCGGGGCCGAACATGCCCACGTGCACGCGGCCGGTGCCCATGGCCTCGACGAGGCCGACGAAGTTCGTGCTCACGAAGGTCTCGACGGGGATGCCGATGCGCTCGGAGAGCATGGCGGCGATCGGCTCGAGGCTGTCGACGATGGCCTCGGCCTCGCGGCTGGGCACCATGCCGACGACGAGCGTGTCGGGCACCTCGCCTTCCTGGGCGAAGCCCACGTACATCGTGCCGGCGAGCACCAGCGCCAGTAGGGTCTTGACGGTTCGCTTCACTTCGGCCTCCAACTTGTGGCTGTGCGCCCCCCTGGGGGCTCCACGCGGGGTGTGCCCGTGCGCGGCAAGAGTAGCACGCGATGTGAACTCTCTCACGCCCGGCTCAGCGGACGGTCGACTCGCCCTCGTGGCGGCGCGCGGCCCGCGCTTCAGTCCTCGAAGAGCTCCTGGTAGGCGAAGAGAGCGGGCCAGCCGCCGGTGTGGACGAAGACGACGTCGCCGTCGTCGCCCAGCTCGCCGCGGCGCACGAGGTCGATGATGCCGGCGGCGACCTTGCCGGTGTAGACGGGGTCGAGCAGCACGCCCTCGAGGCGGGCGAAGAGCTTGACGGCCTCCACCATGCCCTCGGTCGGCAGCGAGTAGCCGGGGCCGACGTAGCCGTCGACGACCTCCACGTCCTCGGGCCGGACCTCCACCCGCGAGCCGGCCAGCTCGGCCGTGCGGCGGGCGAGGTCGAGGATCTTCGCCTCCTGGGCGTCCTTCGACGCGCGCGTGCTCACGCCCAGCACGCGGACGCCGCTGCTCAGTCCGGTGAGGCCGGCCACGAGGCCCGCGTGCGTGCCGCCCGAGCCGCTGGCCACCACGACGCGGTCGATGACGAGACCCAGCTCGTCGGCCTGCGCCATCAGCTCCTTGGCGGCCGCCACGTAGCCGAGCGCCCCGAGCGGGCCGGAGCCGCCGCCCGGTATGACGTACCCGACGCGCCCGGAGGCGGCCAGGTCGTCGACCTCGGCCTGCATGGCGGCCGACAGGTCCTCGCCGGCCTTCACGACGCTGATGCGCTCGGCGCCCAGGAGGTGGAACAGGAAGTTGTTGCCCGTGGCGTGCTCGTCGTAGCTGCCCGGCACCCGCTCCTCGATGACGAGGCGGCACGCGAGGCCCTCGACTCGGGCCGCGGCGAGGGTCGAGCGGCAGTGGTTCGACTGCACCGCCCCCGTCGTGACGAGCGTGTCGGCGCCGCGCTCCAGCGCGTCGGCGACGAGGAACTCGAGCTTCCTGGCCTTGTTGCCGCCGCCCGCGAGGCCGAGCTCGTCGTCGCGCTTCAGCCAGATCGTCGGCCCTCCCAGGTGGTCGCTGAGGCGCCTCAGCGGGACGAGCGGCGTGGGGTGCTGCGTGTAGCGTCGGCGGGGGAAACGTGAGAGCTGCATGCGCTAGGACCTCCGGGCCCGCGTGCCAGGGTCGGCCGCTCCGCCCGCTCGCGTCGGCGGGCGCTCCGCGGCCGTTCGCGCCGCCGAAGCTACCACGTCCTGGTCGGTAGTCTCATGCTCGCTTCGGCTAGCATGTCCGCCGTGCCTGCAGTGGGCTCGAGCGAGGCCGAGCTCGCCCGCCTCTACGAGTTCGTGGAGGGGGGCTACCGCCGTCCGACGGCGGCGGCGCGGCTGCGCCGCGGCGTCGGCAGACGGCTGCTGCGCCTGCTCGGCGTGGGCAGCGCGCAGGTCGACGCGCCCGAACGCGGCGCGGCCCCCGACCCGCTGACGGCGGTCCACATGCGCGACGCGCCCACGTTCCTCGTGCCCACCGCCTGGTGCCGCAACGTGTCGCTCTTCGGCTTCGGTCCGGGAGCCTTCGACGCCTGGGAGGCCACCGCGCGCCAGGTCGCCGAGCGGCCCGACCTCCCGGCGCAGGAGACCGTGCTGGCGCGCTTCTTCGAGCGCTTCGTGCCGCGCACCGCCGCCGAGCGTCTCTTCTCCTCCCCGGAGCGCGACGTGAGCCGGGTCTCGCCGCTGCACGAGATCGCGGCGGCCGACACGCCGTTCTTCTGGCCCTGGTCCCTGGCCGTGCCGCGTTGGCCGGCGTCGGCGCCCGAGGACCTGCGCCTGAGGAGCCACGGTCCCGTCGGCCCCCGGCTCCTGGAGCTGGAGGTGTGGCGCCTCAAGCGCCTCGTGGCCTCGGTGAGGGAGCACGGCTTCCGCCCCCCGCGCAACGACGGCGTGCGCGGGCAGCTCCTCCTCGCGAACGGGCGGACGCTGTTCCTGATCCGCTCCGGCTTCCACAGGGTCGCGGTCCTGGCCGCCCTCGGCCACGAAGAGGTGCCCGTGAGGTTCGCGGCCGGCATGCAGCGCCTCCTGACCCTCGACCAGCTCCCCACCTGGCCGCTGGTGCGCCAGGGTCTGTTCGCGCCTCGCGAGGCCGAGCTCGTCGTCGAGAGGCTCTTCACCGAGAACGGCAGCGAGATGGCGGCGCGGCTGGGCCTGGTCGCTCACGACGCGTCGGGGCCGGCGCCGGCCCCGGGGCCGCTGGCGGCGTCGCCGCGAGGGTGAGCCGCGGCGCCGAGGCGGCGCGGGGCGCGGTAGGCTGCGCTGTGTCGGCCGCGCGCTGAGCCGCGCTGGGGGCGGCCGAGGAGGACGGCGCATGAGTGTCAGGACCGAGACTTGGCGGGAGGGCGAGGCCCCGGTCGGCGCCCTGCCGCGCAACGAGGGCACGGAGCTGATGCTCGACTGGGTGCAGGCCGCGCGCGTGAACAGGAGCGCGGTCGAGCGCCGGGCCTCGACGCTGACCACGCGCCGCAGCATCAAGAAGCAGTGGCAGGCGGCGTGGCTGCTCAAGGCGATCACGCTCATCGACCTGACGACGCTGTCGGGCGACGACACCCCCGGGCGGGTGCGGCGCCTGTGCGCCAAGGCGCTCAACCCGGTCAGGCGCGACCTGCTCGAGGAGCTCGGCGTGGCCGACCTGGGGCTGACCGTCGGGGCGGTGTGCGTCTACCACGAGATGGTGCCGGTGGCGGTGCAGGCCCTCAAGGGCACGGGGGTGCCCGTGGCCGCGGTCTCGACAGGCTTCCCGGCGGGCCTGTCGCCGTTCGCGACGCGCGTCGAGGAGATCGTGCGCTCGGTCTCGGCCGGCGCCGCCGAGATCGACGTCGTCATCTCGCGCCGGCTGGCGCTGACGCACGACTGGCAGGGGCTCTACGACGAGCTGAGGAGCTTCCGCGAGGCCTGCGGCGAGGCGCACATGAAGGTGATCCTGGCCACGGGCGAGCTGGGGACCCTGCGCAACGTCTACCGCGCCAGCCTCGTCGCCATGATGGCGGGCGCCGACTTCATCAAGACCTCCACGGGCAAGGAGTCGGTGAACGCGACCCTGCCCGTGAGCCTGACGATGGTCAGGGCGATCCGCGAGTACCACGAGCGCACCGGACAGGCCGTCGGCTTCAAGCCGGCGGGCGGCCTGCGCACGGCGAAGGACGCGCTGGCCTGGATGACCCTGATGCGCGAGGAGCTCGGGCGGCGCTGGCTCGAGCCCGACCTGCTGAGGTTCGGCGCCAGCTCGCTGCTGGCCGACATCGAGCGCCAGCTCGAGCACCACGTCACCGGGCGCTACTCGGCGTTCCACCGCCACCCGCTCGGGTGAGGCAGGGGGCTTAGGGATGACGGTTCGCGAGATCTTCGAGACCCTCGACTACGGGCCCGCGCCGGAGGCGGCCGACCTGGCCGAGGCCTGGCTGGAGCGCCACGGGCGGAGGTTCGGGCACTTCATCGGCGGACGCTTCACGGAGCCCGGCGAGACCTTCGCCACCCACCACCCCGGCGACGCCTCCGAGCTCGCCCAGGTGACCCAGGGCACGGCTGAGGACGTGGACGCGGCGGTGAAGGCGGCGCGCGCGGCGCTGCCGCGCTGGCAGGAGCTGGGCGGCCACGGGCGCGCCCGCTACCTCTACGCCCTGGCCAGGCACGTGCAGAAGCACGCGCGCCTGCTGGCCGTCCTCGAGTCGCTCGACAACGGCAAGCCGATCCGCGAGACCCGCGACATCGACGTGCCGCTAGTGGCGCGGCACTTCTACCACCACGCCGGCTGGGCGCAGCTCTTGGAGCGCGAGTTCCCCGGCTACGAGGCGGTGGGCGTGTGCGGCCAGGTGATCCCCTGGAACTTCCCGCTGCTGATGCTGGCCTGGAAGGTCGCGCCCGCCCTGGCCGCCGGCAACACCGTGGTCCTCAAGCCCGCCGAGTTCACGCCCTTGACGGCGCTGGCCTTCGCCGAGCTGGCGCAGGAGGTGGGCCTCCCGGAGGGCGTGCTGAACGTGATCACCGGCGACGGGCGCACCGGCGCGGCGCTGGTCGCCCACCAGGGCCTCGACAAGGTCGCGTTCACCGGCTCGACCGAGGTGGGGAGGATCATCCGCCGCGAGACGGCCGGACGCGAGCTGAAGCTCTCGCTGGAGCTGGGCGGTAAGTCGCCGTTCATCGTCTTCGACGACGCCGACCTCGACTCGGCGGTCGAGGGCGTGGTGGACGCCATCTGGTTCAACCAGGGCCAGGTCTGCTGTGCCGGCAGCCGGCTCCTCGTGCAGGAGAGCGTCGCGGCGCGCATGGAGGCGAAGCTGCGCGAGCGCATGGAGCGCCTGCGGGAGGGGCCCTCGCTGGACAAGTCGATCGACGTCGGCGCGATCATCGCGCCCGTCCAGCTCGAGAAGATCACCAGGCTCGTCGAGGAGGGCAGGGCCTCGGGGGCCACCTGCTTCCAGCCGTCGTGGGCGGCCCCGAAGGATGGCTGGTACTTCCCGCCGACCCTGTTCACGAACGTCTCGCCCGCCGCGACGATCGCGCAGGAGGAGATCTTCGGGCCCGTCATCGTCAGCCTCACCTTCCGCACGCCGGCGGAGGCCGTGGAGCTCGCCAACGACACGCGCTACGGCCTGGCCGCCAGCGTGTGGACGGAGAACGTGAACCTGGCCCTCGACATCGCCCCGCAGCTCAAGGCCGGCGTCGTGTGGGTGAACTCGACGAACCTCTTCGACGCCGCGGCCGGCTTCGGCGGCTACCGCGAGTCCGGCTTCGGCCGCGAAGGCGGCCGCGAGGGCATGTACGAGTACCTCAGGCCCGCTTTCGAGAGGGAGCTGCCGTACTACGGCGAGGGCGAGCTCGCCGCTCCGGCCAGCGCCGCGGCGCTGGGCGAGGGCCGTCCGGCGGGCGAGGACGGCGCCCCGAGCGTGGACCGCACGGCCAAGGTGTACGTGGGCGGGGTGCAGAGGCGGCCCGACGCCGACTACAGCTACCCGGTCCTGAGCCCGAGCGGCGAGCGCGTGGGCGAGGCGCCGCTCGCGAACCGCAAGGACGTGCGCGACGCGGTGGAGGCGGCGCTCAAGGGCGACAGGTGGTCGCGGATGACCGCCCACGCCCGCGCTCAGGTCGTCTACTACGTGGCCGAGAACCTCGCGCTGCGCGCCCCCGAGTTCGAGGAGCGCATCCGCGCGATGAGCGGCGTGGGCCGCAAGGTCGCGGCGTGGGAGGTGCAGCGCTCCGTCGAGCGGCTCTTCATCTACGCCGCCTACGCCGACAAGTACGACGGCGACGTGCACCCGACGCCCTACCGGAACGTCACGCTGGCGATGAACGAGCCCTACGACGTGCTCGGCGTCGTCTGCCCCGACGAGGCGCCGCTGCTGGCCTTCGTCTCGCTCGTCTTCCCGGGCCTGGCCATGGGCTGCCGCGTCGTGGCCGTGCCGTCGTCGCGGTGGCCGCTGGCCGCCACCGACCTCTACCAGGTGCTCGACACCTCCGACCTGCCGGCCGGGGCGCTCTCGATACTGCCCGGCGACCGCGACGAGCTGGCGCAGGTCCTGGCGCGTCACGACGGGGTCGAGGCCCTGTGGTACTTCGGCTCGCGCGAGGGCAGCGCCATGGTGGAGCGCGAGTCGGCGGGCAACCTCAAGGCGACGTGGGTGAACCACGGGCGTCGGCGCGACTGGTTCGACCCCGAGCAGGGCGAGGGGCGCGAGTTCCTGCGCCGCGCCGTGCGGGTGAAGAACATCTGGGTCCCTTACGGGGAGTAGCCGGCTCCCACCCCGCTCTCATTACGGTTCCGTTAACCCGACGGGCCTCGTCCCCGACGGCGCTGCTCAGGGTTCCTGGTTAGCATCTGGCCGAGTCGCGGCGGCACGGCCCTTCGGCGGGCCGGTCGCCGCGCAGGCCCGCTTGCGCCGCCCGCAGCGGCGCGCTCGTCCGGGCCGGGAAGGCAGTCTCATGTCCAAGGTCCTCAGGTACGTCCTCGCCTCCATCGTCGCCCTAGCCTTCGGCGCGGGCTTCGCGCAGGACGAGCAGACCCCGACCGTCGAGTACACGCTCATGGGGCAGATCGGCACGCAGGGCTTCGAGTTCGTGGGCGTCGGCGGCGACATCGACGGCGTGCGCAACCCGCAGCTCACCGCGTCGGTCGGCGACGTCGTCCGGGTGACCGTGATCAGCTCCGACGGCATGGCGCACGACTTCGCGATCCCCGACCTCGGCGTCGACGCCGAGCTGACCACGGGCGCCGGCGAGGAGGGCGCGACCAGCATCACCTTCGAGGTCACCGAGGCCGGCACCTTCACCTACCTGTGCACGGTCCCCGGCCACGCGGTGCCGGAGGCCGGCTTCGGCATGTTCGGCGACTTCGTCGTCAACTAGTGACGGCCTAGCCGAGGCGGCGGCCGGCGCCTCGCCGGCGCCGCAGGGGAGGGCCCGGGCGCGACCACGCCCGGGCCTTCTCGCGTGCTGGCGCTGCTAACCTGGCCCCATGGGCGCCTACGCGCGTTTCAGGGAGCACCTGGTCGAGCAGCTCGGGGAGGTCGAGGAGGCCGGGCTGACGAAGCGGGAGCGCAGGATCGTCTCCTCGCAGGACGCCGTCGTCGAGGTCGAGCTGCCGTCTGGCGAGCGCGTGGCGGTGCTGAACCTCTGCGCGAACAACTACCTGGGCCTCGCGAACCACCCGCGCGTGGTGGACGCGGCGCAGCGGGCCGCGGAGGAGCGCGGGTTCGGCATGGCCTCGGTGCGCTTCATCTGCGGGACCCAGGACGTCCACGTCGAGCTCGAGCGGCGCCTCGCGCGGTTCCTCGGCACCGACGACGCGATCCTCTACTCGTCGTGCTTCGACGCCAACGGCGGCCTGTTCGAGGCCCTGCTGGGCCCCGAGGACGCCGTGATCTCCGACGCCCTGAACCACGCCAGCATCATCGACGGCATCAGGCTGTGCAAGGCCCAGCGCTTCCGCTACGCCAACGACGACATGGACGACCTGCGCCGCCAGCTCGAGGCCGCCAGCGGCGCGCGCTTCAAGCTCATCGCCACCGACGGCGTCTTCTCGATGGACGGGGTCGTGGCGAACCTGGGAGCGATCTGCGACCTCGCCGACGAGTTCGGCGCGCTGGTGATGGTCGACGACAGCCACGCCGTCGGCTTCGTGGGGGAGCGCGGGCGCGGCACGCACGAGCTGCGGGGCGTGATGGGCCGGGTGGACATCATCACCGGCACGCTCGGCAAGGCACTGGGAGGCGCCTCCGGCGGCTACACCGCCGGTCGCCAGGAGATCGTCGACTGGCTCAGGCAGCGGAGCCGCCCCTACCTGTTCTCGAACTCCCTCTCGCCCATCGTGGCGGCCGCCTCCCTCGAGGTCCTCGACATGCTCGAGGGGTCAGACGACCTGAGGCGGCGCCTGCGCGAGAACAGCGACTACTTCCGCTCGGCGATGGCGTCCGCCGGGTTCACGCTGGCCGGCGCCGACCACCCGATCATCCCGGTGATGATCGGCGACGCCGCCCTGGCCGCGCGCATGGCCGACCGCCTGCTAGAGGAGGGCGTCTACGTCGTCGGGTTCTCCTACCCCGTGGTGCCGCGGGGTCAGGCGCGCATCAGGACGCAGATGTCGGC
>DASVDQ010000030.1 GCA_036381035.1 Trueperaceae bacterium
TTCGAGAGCCGCAGTGCGAAGGACTCGCGGAGGATATCTCGTCGAACCCGTACCGCCACGGCCGGTGGGGGACGTGTGCCGGCCGGTCAGGAGCCGGCGGGGCCGAGCGGCCGCAGCAGCCTCATGCCGTTGAGGACGACCAGCAGCACCGAGGCCTCGTGGACGAGCATGCCGAGCGACATCGTCACGCCGCCGGCCACGACGCCGACCAGCAGCAGCACGACGGTGGCCACGGCGAACGCGACGTTCTGCCGCAGGTTCGCGGCGGCGCGCCGCGCCAGGCGGATCGCGTGCGGCAGCTTGCGCAGGTCGTCTGACATGAGGGCGACGTCGGCCGTCTCCACGGCCACGGCCGAGCCGGCGGCGCCCATGGCCACGCCCACGTCGGCGGCGGCCAGGGCGGGGGCGTCGTTGACGCCGTCGCCCACCATCGCCACGCCGCGCCCGCCGGCGCGCAGCGCGGCGACGACCGCGAGCTTGTCCTCGGGCAGCAGGCCGGCGCGGACGTGCGTCACGCCCACCTCGCGGGCCACGGCGCGGGCGACGGGCTCGGCGTCGCCCGTGAGCATCGCGACCTCCCGCACGCCCAGGCGCCTCAGCTCGTCCACGGCGCGGTCGGCGCCGTGACGCGCCCGGTCGGCCACCCCGATCACGCCGAGGGGCGCCCCGTCCACCAGCACGACGAGGGGAGTGTGCCCTGCGGCGGACAGGAGCTCCGCCTTGGAGGAGGCGAGGGCCATGGCGTCGGCGGTCAGGAGCTCGGCCTCGGAGGAGACCAGGGCCGTGGCGTCGGCGGCCGGCGCTCGTGTCGGCGCGGCCCCGTCGTCGCGCACGCCGACGGCGGCAGGGCCGGGAACGGCGTGGCCGACGACCGCGGGCTGGCCCAGCGGCCCGGCCTCGACGGCCCTCGGCTCGGGGATGGCCGCGGCCCGCGCCGCGACCGCGGCCGCGAAGCGCGGGCTGCCCACCGCCACCTCTCGCCCGTGGACGCGCGCCACGACGCCCTTCCCGGGCAGCGTCTCGGCCTCCACTGGCACGTCGCCGGGCGCGACGCCCGCCTCCTCGGCGGCAGCGACGACGGGCCGCGCCAGCGGGTGGCTAGAGCCCGCCTCGGCCAGCGCGGCGAAGCGCAGCAGGTCGGCGGGCGAGACGCCGTCGACGGGCTCGACCGCGACCACGCGCGGCCGGCCCTGCGTGAGCGTGCCGGTCTTGTCGAGGGCGACGACGTCGACGCGCGCCAGCGCCTCCAAGGTCTCGCCGCCCTTGACGAGGACGCCGTCGCGGGCCGCCCGCCCGATGCCGGCGACCACGGAGACGGGCACGGAGATCACCAGCGCCCCGGGGCAGCCGATCACGAGGAGGGTGAGCGCCAGCTCGACGTCCCGCGTGAGCACGGCTGACAGCGCCGACAGGCCGATGATCGCCGGGGTGTACCAGCGGCCGAACCGGTCCATGAAGCTCTGGGTGCGGCCCTTGGCGTCCTGGGCCTCCTCGACGCGGTGGACGATGCGCGCCAGCGTGGTGTCGGCGCCCACGCCCGTGGCACGCACGCGCAGCAGCCCTGACACCGCGACCGTGCCGGCGAACACGCGCTCCCCGCCCGTCTTCTCGGCCGGCACGGACTCGCCGGTGATCGACGACTCGTCGACGGCGCCGAAGCCGGCGACCACGACGCCGTCGACCGGCACCCTCTCGCCGTGGCGCACGACGACCGTCTCGCCCGGCCTCACCTCGGACGCCGGCACCTCCACCTGGCGGCCGCCGCGGACGACGACAGCCCTCTCCGGCGCCGACGCCACCAGGTCGCGGAGCGCGCCGCGGGTGCGGTCGAGCGTCGCGCCCTCGAGCGCCTTGCCCACAGCGAACAGGGTCGTGACGGCCGCCGCCTCCCACAGCTCGCCGATCGCGACGGCGCCGACGGCCGCCACGCTGACGAGGAGGTCGATGCCTACGACGCGGACCGCGAGCGCGCGCCACGCCTGCACCGCGACCGGCCAGCCGGCCAGAGCGGCGGCGGCCAGGAGCAGCGACGAGCCTACCGACGCGGCGGGCCCGCCGAGGGCGTGGGCTAGGACGTAGCCGCCGGCCGCGAGCAGCGACGCGGCGGCCGGCCGGCGCCAGCCGGGCGCCAGGGTCAGAACGGCGACGGCTTGGCCGTGTACCCGACCTGCGCCACGGCCCTGACGAGGTCCTCGACGCTCGCGACGCTCGGGTCGTGCGCCACCTCGATGCGGCCCGAGTTGAACCGCACCGCCACCTCGCTCACGCCCGGCAGGCGGCCCACCTGCTTCTCGATCTTCGCCACGCACGAGGGGCACGACAGCCCCTCGGCCCGCAGCACGGTCCTCGTGACCTCGTTGCGCGCTCCCGTATCCACCGCTGCCTCCGGTCGGCGCCCTGCCCCCGCCGGCGCGAGGCCGTGGGGCGGCGCCCTCGGCCACGAAGGTAGCCGCGGGCCCCTCCCCGCGTCCTTGACGCCGGTCAAGGCCCGTGCGGCGTGCGGTCGCGCGGTCGGGCGCCTGCCCGTGCGCCGATGGAGACCGCGGCCGTCCCAGCGCCGGCGGTCCGTCGCCGTCACGGCGCGGGGAGGGCCTGCCCACCGTCGAGGCGCGCCACGACGCGGACACCCGTCACCGTCACGGCGCGGGGACGGCCCTCATGTCCGGCTGGGGAGGCTCTCATGCCCGGGCCTATCCTCTAGTTACGAACGCTGCCGGACGAGGCGTTCCACGGGTTCCGGCCCCGACGCCGGGGAAAGGGGTAACGCCCCATGCTCGTGACCATCGGCATCATCCTGTTGGTGTTGTGGCTGTTGGGCCTGGTGACCAGCTACACGCTAGGCGGCTTCATCCACGTGCTGCTCGTCGTCGGCTTGATCGTCATCCTGATCAACCTCTTCACCGGACGCAGACCCGTCTGACCGACGGGGCGGCTCGCGCGCGGCGGGCCGCCCCGGCACGCTAGCCCCTATCCCGGGCCGGCCGCGCGCGCCTCGCCCACGTAGGCCAGGCGCACGAGCAGCGGCCGGTGGTCCGAGCCGCCGTCCCACGGACCTATGCGCGCGTCGACCGCCCGCCACTCCGCGGAGTGGAATACGTAGTCGATCCTCAGGAGCCAGTTGGGTACCGGTATCCCGAACGGCGTGGGCTTGAGCGGCCCTCCGGGGAACGTCTGCCCGAACCCGAACCCGGCCTCCAGCCAGGCGTCGGACAGCACCGAGCTGACCGTCTCGTAGGCGGCGCTGCGGGGCGTGGTGTTGAAGTCGCCGGCGGCGATCAGCGGCCTATCGCGCTGCAGGGCGAACCGGCGGATGCCCTCGGCGACGCGCTCGCGCTGGCGCGTCGTGTACGCGATCTCGCTGGGCCAGTCGGGCAGCGTGCGCGGGATCGACAGGTTGTGGACGTTGATGAGCACGACGTCGCCCCACGTGAGGCTCACCTGCGTGAGCTGCGGGTTGCGGCGGCCCATGCCCTCGAGGGGCCTCAGCAGGGGCGTGAGAGGGACCTTGCTGAACACTCCCAGGCCGTCCCAGCCGCTCGCCAGCACCAGGTCGTCGTGGGGGTAGGTCTCGCCGATCAGCGCCCTCAGGCCCTCGGCCATGGTCACGGAGAGCTCCTGGAGCGCCACGACGTCGGCGTCGGCTGCGAGGATCGCGCGGGCGACGGCCTCGGGGTCGCCGTTGTCGGCGTGGAGGTTGAACGTCAGGAGGGTGAGCGTCGGGGTGCCGGCCGGCACCGGCTCGACCTTCACCTCGCGCGGCAGCAGGGCCTGACCGAAGAGCGTGAGGAACACCGCCGCCGGCACCGTGGCGGCCGCGAAGAGGCCCCAGCGACGCCACCGCAGCCCGGCGAGCAGCACGAACGGCACGGGCAGGAACAGGTAGGGAGCGACGCTGTTGAGAACGAACATCCACCAGCGCGTGTCGCCGAGGTAGCCGTGGGCCACCCACCAGACGACTGCCGGGAGCAGCGACAGGTAGGCGACGACGACGAGGAAGGCGCGCCAGGGCCGGGCCTCGGACATCGCCAGAGGTTACCGCGGAGCGCCGCGGACGCTGTTCTCGAGGGCCCCGATCACGATGCCCGCCGCGACGGCGCCGACTGGGATCACCGCAGCGAGGGACCTGCGAGGACGGGCCCGCGGTCACGACGTGGGAGCTCCCAGCTGCGGCCCCCAGCGCACATGAGAACGCGTTCCCGTCTTTGAAATCGGAATGATTCCGAGATAGAGTGGGGTCATGCAGACACCCGGGTCCCGCCTGGCCGAGGAGCTGGCCGCCGAACGGGCGAAGGTGCGGCGCGAGCTCACCTACACCGGCATCACCGCCCTGGGCCTCGTCGCCGGCCTGATCGGGGGCTGGCTCGGCGGGGAGGGGGCCTGGCTGTCCACCGGCGCCGGCGCCGCCTGGACCTTCGGGTTCGCCGCGGCCTACCTGGCCGGCGGCGTGCCGGCCGCTCGCGACGCCCTGCGCAGGCTCTTCACCAGGGGCAGGCTCTCCATCGACATGCTCATGGTCCTCGCCGCGGCCGCGGCCGCCCTGGTGGGCGAGGTGCGCGACGGCGCGATACTGCTGTTCCTGTTCAGCCTCGCCGAGTCGCTCGAGGGCTACGCGATGGGCACCACGAAGCGCGCCGTGGCGTCGCTGATGGACCTGCGGCCGGAGACCGCGAACGTCGTGGAGGGCGGCGTCACTAGCGTCGTGCCCGTCGCCGACGTGCGGGTCGGCCAGGTGATCCTCGTCCGGCCCGGCGAGCGCGTGCCCCTCGACGGCGTCGTCGTGAGCGGGGCGGGCCACGTCGACCAGTCGCCGATCACCGGCGAGTCGGTGCCCGTGGACAAGGAGCCGGGCGACCCGATGTTCGCCGGCAGCGTCAACGGCCACGCGGTCCTCGAGGTCAGGGTCACGAAGCCGGCGTCCGAGTCGACGCTCGCCCGCCTCATCCACCTCGTCACCGTCGCGCAGTCCCAGCGCTCGCCGAGCCAGCGCTTCAGCGACTGGTTCGGGCAGCGCTACACGGTCCTCGTGCTGGTGGGCTCGGTCGTGGCCCTGGGCGCGTTCCTGCTGCTCGGCGTGCCGCGCGACGACGCCCTGTACCGCGCCGCCACGCTGCTCGTCGTCGCCAGCCCCTGCGCCGTCGTGATCAGCGTGCCGGCGGCGGTGCTCTCGGCGCTGGCCCGGTCGGCGCGCTTCGGCGTGCTGTTCAAGGGCGGCGCCGCGCTCGAGGACCTCGGCGGCGTGGACATCGTCGCCGTCGACAAGACCGGCACCCTCACCGAGGCGCGCATGCGCGTCACCGAGGTCGTGCCCTTCGCCGTGGGACGCGAGGCGCTCCTGGGCCTGGCCGCGTCCGTCGAGAGCGGCTCCGAGCACCCCGTCGCCAAGGCGATCGTCGAGGCGGCGGCGGGCCTGGCGGCCCCGCCCGCCGTCGGCACCGTGGCGGTGCCCGGCAAGGGCGTGGTGGCCGAGGTGGCCGGCGTGCGGCACTGGGCCGGCAACGCCAAGCTCGCCGCCGAGCTCGAGGTGCCGCTGCCGGACGAGGTGAGGGAGGCGGCGACGCGGCTCGAGTCGGGCGGACACACGCTGACGTTCGTCGGACGCGGCGCCGGCGCGGAGGGCGAGGTCCTCGGGCTCATCGGCGTCGCCGACGCCGTGCGCCCCTCGGCCGCGCGCGCCCTGCAGGCCCTGCGCGACGCCGGCGTGAAGCGCGTCGTGATGATGACCGGCGACAACGCCGTCACCGCGCGGTCCGTGGCCGCCGCGGTGGGCATCAGGCCCGAGGACGTGAGCGCCGACCTGCTGCCGACGGACAAGGTCGAGCGCGTGGCGGAGCTCGGCCGCGAGGGCACCGTGGCCTTCGTGGGGGACGGCGTCAACGACGCCGGCGCGCTGGCCGCCGCCTCTGTGGGGGTCGCGATGGGCGCCGCCGGCACCGACGCCGCCCTGGAGGCCGCCGACGTCGCCCTGCTCTCGAACGACCTCGAGCGCCTGCCGCAGGCCCACGCCCTGGCCCGGACGGCGAACGGCGTCATCAAGCAGAACCTCTACTTCGCGCTGGGGATCATGGCGCTGATGGTCGTCTTCACGCTCCTCGGCCGCCTGCCGCTGCCGCTCGGGGTCCTGGGGCACGAGGGCGGCACGATCCTGGTCGTCCTCAACGGCCTGCGGCTGCTCGGCTGGCAGCCGCGGACCGGGCGGGGCGGCACCGGGCGCCTCGCCGAGGCGCCGACGGCGGCACCGGCCGGCTAGCTCCCAGAGCCCCTAGGCAGCTCCCCCATGGGTCGGGGCGAGCCTGGCGGCCGCCCGGCTAGCTTGCCGGCATGTCCGTCGTCCCCCGCGCCCCGCAGCGGCGCGCCTTCCTGTCGGCCGCGGCCTGCGGGCTCGCGGCGTTCGCTCTCGCCGCACCCGCCTGGGCGGGTGCGCGCTCCACCCGGTCTTGGGCCGTGGAGCCCGTGGCGCTCGAGGGCCCGACGGTGGTGCGCCAGGCGGGCGAGGAGGACTGCGGACCCGCGCTCGTGGCCACGCTGGCGTCGTGGGCCGGCCGCCCGGTCCCCTTGGAGCTCGTGACCGCCGAGGCCGCGCTGGGCCCCGGCGGGGTGACGCTCGCCGAGTTCGCCCGCCTCGCCTCGCTGCACGGCGTCCCCGGCACCTGGCACGCCGTGCCGCGGGAACGGCTCGCCAACCTGCGAGCGCCGTTCGTCGCGCACCTGCAGCGCGGCGGCGCGGGCCACTTCGTGGCCGTCGTCGCGCTCGGCGGCGGCCACGCGGTCGTCGCCGACCCCCTGGCGGGGCCGGTCGCCGCGCCGGCAGCCGCGCTGCTGCGCGACTACTCCGGCCGCGTCTTCCTGCTGGAGGGACCCGTCGCCCCGCGCTGGGAGGGGGTGTGAGCGTGGGTGCGACCGGCTCCGCTGCGTCGCCCGCGGCCCGCTCCACCGGGCGCCGGAGCCGGAGACCCCGCGGACGCGCGTCGCGGGCGGCGCGGCGCGCGGTACCCGCCGGCGACGCGCCGTCGGCGCTCTGGGCCACGGCCCTCGTGGCGTCCGCGTCCACGGCCGTCATGGCGGCCGCCGCCTCGCGCCCGTGGGGCCTCGGCGCGCTCGCGCTGGTGGCCTACGTGCCCGCGTTCCTCGCCGTGCTCGAGGCCGAGCGGCCCGCTCACGGCGCGGTGGTCGCCGCCGTCGCCTCGCTTGGTCTCGGCAGCGTGGCCTACGAGGCCGCCGAGGCGCTGTTCCCGGGCGGCCACCTCGCGGCCGCGCTCCTCGCCTCGGTCCCGTACCTGCCGGTGGGCGCCCTCGCCGTCCGCCTGCGCCGGGTGCTCGCGCGGCGTCTCGGTCCGCTCCGCGCCGCCGCCCTCACGCTCCTCGTCCTCCCCAGCCTCTGGTCGGCCGCCGAGTGGCTGCCGTCGCGGCCCGAGCTGCTCGGCGTCTACGCCCTGCCCCTGGGCTTCATCGGCTACAGCCAGGTCGACCTGCCCACGGCGCGGCTGGCGCGCCTGGGCTCCGTGGCCGCCGTCAGCCACGTCGTCCTTCTCTGCAACGCCTGCGTCGCCGTCGCGGTCGTGGCGGCGCGCCGGACGAGGCGCCTACGCGATCGCCGGCCCTCTCGGCGACTCTCGCCTCACGGGCGACGCCTCCCACGCCGCGCTCGAGCAGCCGCGGCCGTCGCCCTGCTCGCGGCCGCCACGAGCGGCTACCCGTCAGGCGGTCCCGTCACCGGCGGCTACCTTTCCGGCGGTCCCGTCGTAGGCGGCTCCCCGGCGGGCGGTCCCGTCGCCCCCGACTACCCGGCGGGCGGTCCCGTCGCCCCCGACTACCCGACGGGCGGCCCCGTCGCCGGCGGCTCAACCGGCGACGCGAGCTCGGCGACCTCCGGCTCGCTGGGCGCGCCGGCGGCTTCAGCGGCGCCCGGCTCACGGAACGTCTCCGCAGCGCCGCCGCTCCCCGCCCCACCTAGCCTCTGGGTCACGGTGGTGCAGCCGGTCCTGCCCGACGCCGCCTACTTCGCCGCCTCGCGCTTCCCCGCGGCGCGCGCCCGGCTGGTGGGGCGCTTGGCGTCCCTGGCCGTCGGGCGGGCCGACCTCACCGTCCTGCCCGAGGCGGCCTGGCCCGGGCCCCTGGACTCGGGCGAGCTGCCGGCCGTCACCGCCGAGGTCTCCGCGGCGTTCGGCGGCGCGGGAGCCGTTCTGTTCGGCGCTCCGGCGGTCGGGTTCCTGGGCGGCCGCGCCCGCACGAACTCCGCGTTCCTCTACGACGGCTCCGCGGTGCGTCACGCCTACGCCAAGCTCCGCCTCGTCCCCATCGGCGAGAGCGGCTTCGCGGCCGGCGGCGCGCCGGCCGTGGTCACCGTCGCCGGCGTGGCGCTCGCCCCCTTCGTCTGCTACGACGCCCTGTTCCCGTCCGACGCCAGGGCCGCCGTCCGCGCCGGCGCTCGCGTCCTGGTCGTGATCACCGACGACGCCTTCGCCGCCGGCTCCGACGTCCCCGAGCTCCACCTGCGCGCGGCTCGCATGCGCGCCATCGAGACGGGAACGCCGGTCGTGCTGGCCGCGAACACGGGCCCATCCGCCGTCGTCGAGCCCTCCGGGCGCGTGGCCGCGCGCCTGCCGGCCCTCGAGGCGGGCTCGCTGCGGGCGGTCGTCCGCCCCGGCGACGGCGCCACCACGTACGTCGCGCTCGGCGACTGGCTGGGCGCGATCAACGCGATGTTCACGGGCGGCCTCGCCGCCGCCCTGTCGAGAGGAGGCGACGCGGACAAGGGACCGGCCCAAGCCCTCTAGCGGAAGGAGCCTGCATGAAGCGTCTACTTCTCTGGTTGTTCGTGTCTTCGGTCGCGGTGCTGTGGGGCAGTCACGCCGTGGGCCGCGCCGCCCCGGGCCTCGGCCTCGCGCCGTTGGCCGCCTCGGAGCTGACGAGCGTCACCGGCGGCGGGTGCATCTCCAAGTGCGACGACGACGAGCCCGAAGAGCCGGAGCCCGTCCGCGCGATCGGCAAGGAGTGGCGGCCGATAAGGCAGGTGGACGGCCCCGCCGAGCAGCTCTCGTACTCGATATTCACCGAGGTCTCCAACGTCTACGGCTACAAGCCGCTGCCCTGGCAGGTGACCGCCAGCGACAACTGCCGCTACCGCTGGGTGTCCGGCGGCGTCGGCATCGAGAAGGGGTTCAGCGTGGAGATCGGCACCGTCTACCACTGCTCGGCGAGCGTGCGGATGTCGGGCACGCTCGACCCTGGCTGGCGCGTGAAGATCTACAAGGGCAACATGCGCCAGGTCACGACGGTGACGATGGCGCTGTACGAGCTCTTCAGCGACGGGTCGTCGGAAGACACAGGGGTGCGCGACACCGGCCGCCAGGAGCGACTGTGGTCCCGCTACACGCCGGTTACCGTCTACGGCAACTGAAGTGGGAAGGCAAGCCTCAGGACGGCTCGCGCGCCGCGCGGGCCGTCCCCCGGCTCGCCGTCGGGGGTGCCAGATGGCCAGGTCGTCATGTCGAGCCGAGTCCCCTCACCGCGCCGCGCGGCGTCCGGCGCCAGGGGCGCGCCTGCCGCGCCTGCCGGCCGCCGCGTCGGTGGTCCTCGCGCTCGCGGCCTCGTTCGCCGGGTCCGCCGCCGCGCAGGCGGGAGACCCCGGAGACGCGCCGGGGAGCACGCCGCGCCTCGTCGCGGTCCACCACCAGGCCCTCTCGCCCGGCGGCGACACGGGCGTCTTCAGGGCGCAGGTCGCGCTGCCGCCGCCGCGGCTGGGCGCCTGGGACAGCGTTACGGCGGAGACCGACTCCGGCTGCCTGGTGCCGCTGGGAGTGCGGCGCGACGCCGAGGCCCGGAACCTGGTACTCGACCTCGACGTGCGCGGCGCCTCCGCGCCAGCGCCCGCGCCGGGCGAGACCTGCGGCGGCACCGTGGTCCTGCGCTTCCGCAGCGGCGACAGCGTCGAGGAGGTGGCCGTCGGCGTCGCCTTCCACAGGCCGGCGGCCCCGGCATACACGGGCCGCGGACTGCGCGCCCAGTACGCCATCGACCGCATCGGCCGCGGTGAGCACGGCCCCGACGCCACGCACCCGCCGGCGGCCTACATGGAGCTGAGCGTCGTCAACGAGGGCGACTCGGTCGTGCGGGTCGTGCGGCTGGCGGGCCTCGCGGAGCTGAGGCGGCTCGCGCTCGAGCCGTTCGTCTTCCCCCGCGACGGGCGTCCGGCGAGCCTCGCCGGGCTCGAGCCGATCACCGCTGACCTCGACGTCGAGCTCGCTCCCGGCGAGACGTTCAGGCTGGGCATCGTGGTCGACCCGGCCGCGCGGATCTCCCAGGACGCCGGCGCCGCCGCCGTCCAGCCGGCGCTCGTGGTCGAGGAGGGCGGGGAGCTGCGGACGCTGCGCTTCGACCTCTACACGACGACCTGGGGCGTCGACGACCCGTGAGCCCGCCGCCCTCGCGCCGGCGCGGCGCCGCGCGCCTCGCGCCCGCATGGCTCACGGCCGTCCTCGCCGTCGGCTCGTCGCTCGTCGCCGCAGGCGAGCCGCCACCGCCCAGCGTCGCCGACGACGGCGCCGCGAGCGCCGCGCACGGCACCACGACCGCGGCGCGCGACGCCCCGCCGCTCGCTTCCCTCCCCGACTACCTCGCCGCCTTCGCCGAGGCCTACACGACGCCGTCAGCGGAGCGCGCGGCGCTCGCCGCGGCCAGGGAGGCGCTCGTCTCGGCCGAGCTGGACATGGCGCCGCGTCTGTCGCTGCGGGAGCGGCTCGACCTGGCCGCGAGCGGCCCGGAGCTCGAGCTCGGGGTCCACCTCGAGGTGCCCCTGTTCGACGCCACGGCGGCGCCCCGCACGGCCGTCGCCGCCGCCGACGTCGAGCTGCGCAACCTGTACGCGGCCGCGTCCCGCGAGGCGGCACTGGCCGCGTTCCTCCACGACCTGGCGGCCCTGGCGGTGCTGTCGCCCGCCGCCGACGCCGCGGCGCGGTGGCTCCCCGGCCCCGAGCCCGTCGGTGTGCAGGCGACGGAGCCCCTGCGCCTGCCTCCCGACGAACGCGTGGGGTACGAGGCCGCGCTGCGGGCCCGGGAGGCCGCCGTCTGGCTCGCGGGCGTGCGCGAGGACGTCGCCGCGCGACTGAGGCGCGCGCTCGGTCGCGACGCGCCGGCGACCGGCCCCTTGGGCGGCGGCGTGCCGGGATCGACGCTCGCCGCGTCCAGCGCGGGCGCGCCTGAGGCGGCCGGCAACCCCGCCGTCGTCGGCCCGCGAGCGTCCCTCTCCCCTCCCGACGTCGCCGAGCTCGAGGCGGTCCTCGTCGCCGCCTACGCCCTCGGCGACCGCGCGGGTGACGGCACCGGAAGGTCCCTGGAGGAGGCCGTCGACGCCTGCCTCGACGGCTCGACCGCAGTGCTGGTGGCGAGGGCGCGCCACGACCACGCGCTGCGCGTCGCCGCGAGCGACGAGGCCCTCGACCTCCGCGTGGCCCTCACCGGGAGCCTCGAGAACGACGCGGTGCTCGGGGCGCCGGTCGGCGTACCCGGGTCGCCCGGCACGGGGACCACCGGCTCCATCGCGGTCGCGGCGCTTCTCGTGCTGCCCGCCGGCTGGCCGATCGGGGGCAGCCTCGGCGCCGAGGTCGGCACCGCGGGCGTCTCGCAGGAGCTGCAGCTGTCGTGGCCGCCCGGGCGGAGCGTGCCGACGCCCCTGGACGACCCGGACGAGCAGCTGGACGAGGAGCTCGCCCTCGCCGCGGACGACGCCCGCGCCTACCTCCGCGCCCTCCGCGCGGCCCGCGCCGAGCGCGCCCGGAGCGAGCGGGCCCTCGCCTGGACGCTGCTGGACGCGGCGCCGCGCCTGCCCGTGGCCGACGCCAAGCGCCTCGCCTCCACACCCTGGGCCCCGGACTGGCCGCACTTCGCGCCGCCCGACGACCTGGCGCTGGCGGAGCTGAGGCTCGAGGCGGCCCTGGGGCGCCTCGGCGAGCTGGCCGCGGCCATCGACGTCGCCCGGCACTGCGGCCTGCTGCCCGCGGCGGGCGCGGGCTCGCGGCCATGACCGCTGGCGTCCCCGACCCGGCGGGGGCGGGCGCTCCCCGCCTCGAGGGGGGCGCTCCGGACGCCGGAGGGGGACGCGCCCTAGGGCGCCGGGCCGGACGCCGGCCGTCCGGGCGGCCACGCGGGTCCGCCCCGTCTCGGCTCGCCGGCTCCTTGGCCCCTGTCCTGGCCGCGTTCGCCCTGGCCGCGGGGGCCGTCGCGCTCGGGCTGGGGCCTCCGGGGCGAGGCCGGCCCGCCTCCCTCGCCTCGTTGGCCGCGCGGCCGGGGGCCGCCGGCGATGCCGCGCTCCCGTCGCTTGCGCAGCGAGGCGCCTACTACGGCTGGGTCGCGCCCGGCGAGGCGCGGGTGTGGCTCGAGGCAGCCCCGTGCCCCGCCGGCGACCCGCCGGCCCGGGCGACGCTCGAGGGCGGCACGTGGCCGGCGGCGCTGCTCGGGCGGCGCCCTCCGCCCCTCACCTTCCCGCTGGGCGCCGCGGCCGTCGTGTCGCTGCCTGGGAGCTCGGGGCCGGTGCGGGTGCTCGACGTCGGGTCTGGGTTGGTGGGCGAGGCGGGTTCGACCGGCGACGACGCCGACGCCACCGCGACCTACACGCGCGCCCGCGTCGTCTGCCGCTCCTGGCAGGAGGCGGCGTGGGACGTCGGCGCGCTCGGCGTGGCCAGGGTCGACGCTCCCGCCTCAGACGACCTGCCCCTCACGGTCTACCTCGTGCCCGAGCCGGCGCACACCGGCGTCCTGGGCGTGCTCCTGTTCCACGCGCGCACCGAGCCGGTCACGATCGAGGCGGTCGGCTACGCTCCCGACGGGGTCGCGAACGGGCGCGTGATCGTGGGCGTCGGGCGGGTGGAGCA
This sequence comes from Trueperaceae bacterium, assembly GCA_036381035.1. NCBI lineage: Bacteria > Thermotogati > Deinococcota > Deinococci > Trueperales > Trueperaceae > Trueperaceae bacterium. Next base: position 12,867 of record DASVDQ010000030.1, read on the forward strand.
CTGGCAGGAGTGGCTCGACGCCCTGCGCCGCTGGAGCGAGGCGGGCGCTCGCGGCGAGGTGGACATGGGCCCGCCGCCCGTGCGCCCGTACTGGCTCCCCGACGGGCCCACGCCGCCGCTCCTCATGGAGGACGCGGACGACCTCGGCCTCGTGCTCGAGCCGCACTCGTCGGCGCTCGTCGCCATCGGGACCTGGTCGTTCAGCCGACCGCCCGACCTTCTCCTCACCTTCCCGACGTTCAGCTACGTGCAAGGCGGCGCCGAGCGCCGCGTCGGGCTCACCGAGCCGCTGCGGCAGGCGGCGTGGCGACGGTGACGGGCAGAAGCGCCGGTCGGCCGCAGGGCTGGGACCGGCGGCCCCAGCGCCGCACGTCGAGGACGGCGCGGCGGCGGGCGCGGAGCATCGGTACCGGAGGGGCGCCGCCACGGACCTGGCGCGACGGCGCGAGGTCCCGTCCTCGGCGCCGCAGCCGCGGCGTCGCCGAACACGTCGATGACGGCTCGGTGCGCGGGACCGCGCGTTCGTGCTAGACTCTTAGCTTGCCGCGTCGTCGCCCGCCGATCCAGCGGCCGAGGCGGCCCTCCGGCCGGGGGACGCGCAGACACCAACCGGAAGGAGGTGCTGATGAACAAAGCCAAGTACGACCTCAACGTGATACTGGTACCGCATCTGAACGAGACACAGCTCCAGGCGGAGAAGGACGCCGTCGCCGCTCAGGTCGAGCGCGCGGGCGGCGAGATCGTCGAGCTGGACGAGTGGGGCACCCGCCGCCTGGCGTACCAGATCCGCAAGTTCAACGAGGGGCACTATCTCATCTATCGCGTAATGCTGCCCGGCACGGCTCCAAAGACCATCGAAGCCGCCCTGCGCCAGCGCGATAACGTCATGCGTGTGCTCGTCGTCAAGGACCGACCCGAGTGGAAGACGAAGAAGGCGCCGCCGGCGGAGGAGCGTCCCGCCGAGCAGCCTGCCGAAGCCGCGGCAGGCGCCTGAGGCAGGCGCCGCGCGCACCCTAGGAGAGCTCCATGGCTAGAGGACTGAACACTGTCTACCTGGTAGGCACACTGGTGCAGGCACCCGAGATGCGTTACACGCAGAACGGGCTGGCCATCCTGGAGCTCAACCTCGCCGGCAACGACCACGTGATCGGCGACGACGAACGGCAGCGCGAGCTGGCCTGGTACCACCGGGTCACGCTCTTCGGCGCCCAGGCCGAGCAGATGGTCAACCAGCTGCAGGCCGGCACGCCCGTGTTCGTCGAGGGGCGCCTCAACTACCGCACCTGGGAGTCGCAGGACGGGCAGAAGCGCTCGGCGCTGGACGTCAACGCCAACCGCGTCGAGGTCCTGACCTTCGGCCCGCGGGGCGACGACGCGACCGTCGTCGACGCCAGGGGGCAGGAGCGCCTACGCAACGCCCTTAACCAGGTGATGATCATCGGCAACCTGACCCGCGACGCCGAGCTGCGCTACACGCCCAACGGCAGCGCGGTGACGCGTTTCAGCGTGGCCGTCAACGAGCGCTTCCGCGGTCGCGGAGGCGAGGACCAGGAGCGGACCAGCTACGTCGACGTCAACGTCTGGCGCGAGCTGGCCGAGGCCACCGGCGAGCTGAAGCGGGGCGACCCCGTCTTCGTCGTCGGCCGCCTCGTCAACGACTCCTGGACCGACAAGGAAGGCAACCGCAGGTTCACGACGCGCGTGGAAGGGCAGCGCGTCGAGATCCTCACTCGCGGTCCCGGCACAGGTGGGGTCGGGACCCGGCCGCGTCAGCAAGAAGCGGTCGCCCAGGCGAGCACGTCGAAGCTGGACATCGACGAAGAGTTCCCACCAGAAGAGGACCTACCCTTCTAGATGGCAAGAGACGCGAGAGAGTCGAAGCGCCGCCGCGGCGGCGGTCGTCGCGGCCGGCGGCCGAAGGTCTGCCCGTTCACCTCCGGTGAGCTCGAGGTGACGGACTACCACGACGCCAAGATGCTGCGGCGCTTCATCAGCGACACCGGCAAGATCCTGCCCCGCCGTCGCACCGGGGTGAGTGCCAAGTACCAGCGCAGGCTGGCGCTGACGATCAAGCGGGCCCGCATGCTCGCGATCATCCCGATCACGGAGAAGCTGGTCCGGAAGTGAACGTCATCCTGCTGGAACCGGTGGACAAGCTGGGTGAGGCCGGCGCGCTCGTCACCGTCAAGGACGGCTTCGCGCGCAACTGGCTGATCCCCCAGGGGCTGGCGCTACCCGCCACCAGGGCGAACCAGGCCGAGCTGCAGGCGCGCCTCGCCCAGAGGGCGAAGCAGCTCGCGGAACGCAAGGCCGACGCTGAACGCCTCGCCGAGATCCTCAAGGACGCCGAGCTGAACATCCAGGTGCGCGCCGGCGAGGGCCGCATCTACGGCTCGGTCGGCAACAAGGACATCGCCGCGGCCCTCAAGAGCACCTACGACGTAGACATCGACCGCCGCAAGCTCGTGCTCGGCGAGCCCATCAAGACCACGGGTGAGCATCAGGTGGTGTACCGCCCGCACCCCGAGGTGCCGATCCCGATCAAGGTCAACGTCGTCGCCGAGATCGGCTGAGCCGGACGCGGGCCGGTCGGACCGGCCATGGGCCGGAGCTCGAGCCGGACGCAAAGGGCCCCAGGGTCGGCGTAGGTCTGTCCCCGAGTCGGGCAGCGGCCGGTCCCGGAACCGCCACGGGCCGCCTCCCTGAGGGTCCGTAGAGCGGACCCTTCTCGAGCCGGAGGTCAGCGTGGCCGCCCCGCGGGGCGGCCACGTTTCACGTGAAACATCGCGCGACGGGCGACGTCGCGGACCGGCGCGCGGCCAAGAACGTGGCGGCGCGACACAGGCAGCGCACGTGCCTCGTCTCCGGTGCGCGCGGGTGGTCTACTGACCCGACGCCGCGGCGGGGCGCGGCTCACCCGAGCTCGCTTGCGCTTCACGCGACCTAGCCGCCACGAGCGGCGCGCGGTCCGCGCTGCCGCGCCCGGCCGTCACTGCGGCGGGCGGTACCTCTCGACGCGGATCAGGTTCGTCGTGCCGCGCATCCCGAACGGCACGCCGGCCGTGATCACGTAGCGGTCGCCCGGCTCGAGGAGGCGCCTCTCGGCGATCGCTCGTGTCGCGGTCTCGACCATCTCGTCCGTGTTGTGGATGTCCTCGGTCAGGTAGCTCACGACGCCCCACGCCACCGCCAACTGACGCTCGACACGCGCGTTGGGCGTGATCGCCAGGATGGGCGTGGGCGGGCGGTTGCGGGAGACGCGCAGCGCGGTCGTGCCGCTCGACGTGAACGTCACGATCAGCCTGGCGTCGAGGTTGTAGGCCATCTCGACCGCCGCCAACGCCACCGCGTCGGCTGTGGTGGCGTCCGACTTCGGCACGTGCTCGTGCATCATCCGCCGGTAGTTGTCGTCGGCCTCGACCGACCTGGCGATGCGGTCCATCATCCTGGCCGCCTCGACGGGGTAGTCGCCCACTGCGGTCTCGGAGGAGAGCATGATCGCGTCGGTGCCGTCGAAGATCGCGTTCGCGACGTCGGAGGCCTCGGCGCGCGTCGGCGTGGGGTTGCGCACCATCGACTCGAGCATCTGGGTGGCCGTGATCACCGGCTTGCCCGCCTCGATGCACGCCCTGATCATCCGCTTCTGGATCAGCGGCACCCGCTCGGGCGGCATCTCGACGCCGAGGTCGCCGCGCGCGACCATGATGCCGTCCACCTCGGCGAGGATCTCGGGGAAGCGGTCGACGGCGCTCGGCTTCTCGATCTTCGCCATCAGGCGGGCCTGTGAGCCCGCCCGGGCGAGGTAGTGGCGCGCCAGCAGCAGGTCGTCGCGGTTGCGCACGAAGCTCATGGCCACCCAGTCGACGTCGAGCTCGGCGCCGAACTTCAGGTCCTCGACGTCCTTGTCTGTCAGGGCGGGGATCGAGAGCTGCGCGCCGGGGATGTTGATGCCCTTGTTGTTGGAGAGGCGACCGCCCACCAGCACGCGCGTCGTGATGACGCCGTGCCTGAGGGCGACGACCTCCACGGACAGGCGCCCGTCGTCGAGCAGCAGCACGTCGCCGACCTTCACGTCGCCGCACAGGCCCTGGTAGGTCACGCCCACGCGGGTCGCGTCGCCGGGCGAGGGGTCGTCGCAGGTCAAGGCGAACTCCTGGCCCTCGACGAGCTCGACGGCTCCCTCCGCGAACACGCCCACCCGGATCTTCGGCCCCTGCAGGTCCTGGAGGATGCCCACGCAGGCGCCGATGTGGTCGGCCGTCTGGCGGATGATGTTGACGACGTTGCGGTGGTCCTCGCGCTTGCCGTGCGAGAAGTTGAGCCGGAAGACGTTGACGCCGACCTCGAGGAGCTTGAGCACGACCTCGGGCGACGAGCTCGCCGGTCCCAGCGTCGCGACGACCTTCGTGCTGCGCCTGATGTCGGGGCCCTGGAGCGTCACGACCGGAACGCCGCCCTACCGAGGAAGCGCGCGCTGCCGCCGAGCTCGGCCTCGATGGCGAGCAGCCGGTTGTACTTGGCCACGCGGTCCGAGCGCGAGGCGGAGCCGGTCTTGATCTGCCCGGCGTTCACGGCCACGGCCAGGTCGGCGATGAACGTGTCCTCGGTCTCGCCGCTGCGGTGCGAGATGACGTTGCGGTAGCCCGCCGCCTTGGCCAGCTCGATGGCGTCCATGGCCTCGGTGAGCGTGCCGATCTGGTTGACCTTCACGAGGATCGCGTTCGCCACCGACTCCTCGATGCCCCGCCGCAGGCGGCGCACGTTCGTCACGAACAGGTCGTCGCCGACGAGCTGGACCCTGCCGCCGAGCCGCTCCGTGAGCTTCGCCCAGCCGGACCAGTCGTCCTCGGCCAGGCCGTCCTCGATCGAGACGATCGGGTAGCGTGAGACCCAGTCCTCCCAGAAGCCGACCATCTCGTCCGAGTCGAGGCGCCTCCCCTCGGCCTTGAGGTGGTAGACGCCGTCCTCGTAGAGCTCGGTCGACGCCGGGTCGAGGGCGATGCCGATCTGTTCGCCCGGCCGGTACCCGGCCTTCTCGATCGCCTCGAGCAGTAGCTCTACGGCCTCGACGTTGCTCTTCAGCGCCGGCGCGAAGCCGCCCTCGTCCCCGACGTTCGTGTCGTAGCCGCGCCCCTTGAGGACCTTCTTGAGGTGGTGGAACGTCTCCACGCCGGCGCGCAGCGCCGTCGCGAAGTCGGGGAAGCCGAACGGGGCGAGCATGAACTCCTGCATGTCGACGGCGTTGTCGGCGTGCTTGCCGCCGTTGATGACGTTCATCAGCGGCACCGGCAGGACCTTGGCGTTGCTGCCGCCGAGGTAGCGGAAGAGCGACGTGCCGACGGTCTCGGCCGCCGCCCGCGCCACGGCCAGCGACACGGCGAGGATCGCGTTGGCGCCGAGCTCGGCCTTGTTCTGGCTGCCGTCCAGGGCGAGCATCGCGCCGTCTACCGCCGGCTGGTCGAGCGCGTCGAGCCCGAGTATCTCGGGGCCGATGCGCTCGGTCACGTTCGCGACGGCCCGCGTCACGCCCTTGCCCAGGTAGCGCTCGCCCCCGTCGCGCAGCTCGACGGCCTCGTGGGCGCCCGTCGACGCGCCCGACGGCACCGCCGCCATCCCCTGCACGCCGCTCGAGAGCGTGACCACCGCGCCCACCGTCGGGTTGCCGCGGGAGTCGAGCAGCTCGAGGCCGCGCACGTCTTCGATGATCGTCATCGTCACCTCCGGGACCTGGCCCCGGCCAGGCCGCGTGTGTCGCTCTCGGGTCGCGCTGCTGGTCGCCGCCGCGCGCCGCCCCGCTCTGGCGCGGGTCAGCTCGTCCGCAGCGGGACCACCATGGCCAGGTAGTTGTCGTCGGCCAGGTCTCGTACGACGCTCGGGGAGGAGCTCGCTCCGGAGAACATCAGCCGCACGTCGCCGCCGACGGGCCCGAGCGCGTCGACGAGGAAGCGGGCGTTGTAGGCCACGGCGATCTCGGAGTCCTGGCCCTCCTGCATGACCGGGAGCTCCTCCTGGCTGCGCCCGTAGCTGCCCTCGGCCGTGATGGTGACCGTGCCGTCCTTCACGAACAGGTCGACGCGGTTGTTCGCCGTCTTGTCGGCCATGAGCGCCACGCGGTTCACGGCCTCCGCCAGCCGGCTCGCGCTCAGCGAGATGCTGATGGGGAACTTCGCGGGGATCACGCGCTCGTAGTCGGGGAAGGCGCCCTCCATGAGCTTGAGGTTCAGCGTGTAGTCGCCGTGGCTGACGCTCAGCTGCCCGCCCCCGAGCGCCAGCCTGACCTCGCCGTCGCCGAGGATCCTCACGAGCTCGTCGATGCTGCGCGCCGGCACGATGGCGTCGCCCTGCAGGCCGGAGCCGGCGCGGAGGTCGTAGTAGGCGAGGCGGAAGCCGTCGGTGGCGACGGCCCGGAAGCGGTCGTCCGCCAGCTCGAGCTTCACGCCGCGGAACACCTGCTGGAAGTCCGCGACCGCCGCGGCGTAGCGCGCCGACGTGAGCGCGTGCGAGAGCTGCCCGGCGTCGATCGCGCCCGGGTAGTCGTCGGGGAAGCTCACCACCGGCGTCGAGGTCGGCGACACGACCTGGAGCTTCGTCGTGTACCGACCCGAGGTGATCTGCAGCTCGCTGTCGGTGAAGTCGAGCTCGACGTCGTCGGCGGGCAGCGACCTGACGACCATGCCGAAGACGTGCGCCACGACCGCGTGCGAGCCGCCGCCCTTGACCTCTGCCGGGACCACGGCCCTGACGTCGATGTCGAGGCTGCTGCCGGAGAGGACGAGGCGCCCCTCCTCCAAGTCGATCCTCAGCAGGCTGAGGCCTGGGTTCGAGGACCGCGCCGGGATGATGCGCTCGACGTTCGACAGGACGTCGGCAAGTGTCTTCTTCGGGACGTTCACTCTCACAGTTCGACTCCCGCTGAGGCCCAGGACGCTGGCGCGCCGGGCGCATCGCGGCCGCGCGGGCGCTGCACCGGCGCTCCGGCACGGTCGCGCGGCGCGCACCGGCCACGACCAGCGGCCGAGACGAGCCGTCCAGAGCATAACCGACGGGTCCGGCGCCGTAACGGAGGCTAGGCCGGCGTCCAAGCCAGGAGCGTCGTGGTGGCCAGGCGGCCGTGAGCTCCGTAGGGTGAAGGGTTCGAGGACCCGATCAGCGAGCCGGCGTTCCGGCAGGCTCCCCGGCTCGGCCGCAGGTGGAGGTCACGCGAGCCTCGAGAGCGGGCGCCGCGCATCACGTCTACTGCGGTCGCGAGTCCCTTGAGCGAGCTCGCGTCGCGGCCCTTCTCTGCCGAGAGCCATCCTCTCTGCCCAGAGCCGTTCCCGGTTCGTGCCGCTGTCGGGTCATCTCTCGAGACCCGCATGTCAGCGCTGTGGGCAGAACCGCGATGCTCTCGGGGCCGCTTCTCCCTGGGTTCGAGCGGGAAGCACGGAGGAGAGCTAGGCGGGAGCCTAGGGAACATCAAGCTCTACCTAGGACCTAACAGCACTAGTCGTAGTGCCTGGGGAGGCTGGGGATAACGGCCTTCATACTCGTCATGGACGACAGGCGGGCTGGGGAGCGGCCTGTGGACTACTCGGCCCGGCCTGTGGAGGAGGTGGTCGGTTGACGTCAGCGCTCCACAACCAGCCCTAGGGACGGCGTTCTCCCCAGGATCCGACCAGGCGAGGTCACAGGTTCTCGGCAGGGTTGTCCACAGGCCGGGCCGGCGGCGGGGTCAGACCAGCGAGTCCCTGAGCGACCGCACGACGCGGTCTAGCTCGGAGTCCTCCTCGATCGCCTCGGTGACCTTCTGGACCGCGTACATGACGGTGGAGTGGTCGCGGTCGGCGAAGAACCTGCCGATCTCGGGGAACGAGTGGGTGGTCAGCTCGCGGATCAGGTACATCGCCACCTGCCGCGGCACGACGAGCTCCTTGCGCCGGCCCTTGCCGCGCACCGCGTCCGGGTCCACGCCGAAGTGCTTGGCGACCTTCGCGAGGATGTCGGGCATCGTGAGGCTCTCCTCGCTGGGGGCGAAGACCTCGGAGAGGGCCTTGGCCGCCGTCTGCCGGTTCAGCGGGACCTGGTTCATCGAGGCGTAGACGATCGTCCGCACGAGTGCGCCCTCGAGCTCGCGGATGTTCGAGGTCACGTGCCTGGCGATGTAGTCCACCACGTCCTGCGGCAGCTTCACGCCTCGGTACTCGGCGTTCATCCGCAGGATGGCCATGCGGGTCTCGAGCTCGGGAGGAGAAACGTCGGTGATCAGGCCCCACTCGAACCGGCTGCGCAGCCGCTTCTCGAGCGTCGGTATGTCCTTGGGCGGCCGGTCGGAGGAGACGATGATCTGCTTGCCGAGCTCGTAGAGCGTGTTGAACGTGTGGAAGAACTCCTCCTGCGTGCGCTCCTTGCCGGCGAGGAACTGGATGTCGTCGATGAGGAGGACGTCGGTGTTGCGGTAGCGGTCGCGGAACTGCGCCATCTGCTTGTCTTGGATGGCGTCGATGAGGTCGTTCGTGAACTTCTCCGTCGTCACGTACTCGACGGTCATGTGCGGGAACGCCTCGATGACGGCATGGCCCACCGCCTGCATCAGGTGCGTCTTGCCGAGGCCCGACTCGCCGTAGAGGAACAGCGGGTTGTAGGTCTGGCCGGGCGAGGCCGCCACCGCGCGCGCGGCCGCGGTGGCCAGGTGGTTGTTGGGCCCGACGACGAAGTTCGCGAAGACGTACTTCGGGTTCAGCTGCGGGAGCACGCGGCCTGGCCCCTGCGGCTGGGCTGCGCCGTTGGGATCGGTCCTGCCGCTCTCGGGCGCAGCGTCGTCGGCCTGCCTGGCACGCGGGACGCGGCCCGCACTCGCCGCCGAGGACGCCTTGCCGGCGGAAGCTTCCTTGCCTCCGGGCGCCCCTCTCTTGCCGGGCCCGTCCTTCTTCCCGGGCGCGTCCTGCTTGCCGGCCGCGTCCGACCCGCCGACCACGCCGCCGAACAGGTCCTGCTGCTCAGCCCCCCTCGAGCCGGTGACCTGGAACGCCACGCGCGGGGGCTGCGCGCCTATCTCGGCGAGCGCGACCTCGAGGACCTGGGTGTACTTGGAGCGGAGCCAGTCGCGAGCGAAGGTGTGGGGCACGCCCATCACGTAGGCGCCGTCGACGAAGCCCAGCGGGGTCACCTGGTGGAACCAGGTGCGGAACTCGACCTCGGGGATGCGCTGTCGCACCACCTGCATGAGGTCGTCCCAGATCCCGCGGTCCTGACCGGCCACCACGAACCGTCCCTTCGCCGCCCAAGCGCGGTGCTCCGCGGCTCGCCGGTGGGACGCTGGCACAGCCGACCCGACCGCTCCCGCCACCAGAGACGCCCGCAAGCCGACCGACGGCCGGCCCGAAGGTTCTCGGGGAGAGACGCCGGGCAGCGCCCGGCGGGGTCTGCTTGGGCACCGATGTCGCGCCGAGATCCCGTCACCAACGCGATTCCCGCGTTGGCTAGACCCTGCGGCTTGACGCCGGGCATGCAGTGTACCACCACGCCCCGACCTGGGAGCCGAACCCTGGCGGGCGCGGCCAGGACGCGCGCCGGGCACGCGCCCGGTCGCCGGCCGGGACCGCCTGCGGCACTCAGCGCTCGGCCGGACGCCGACGGCCCTCGGCTCGGCGGGGACCCTGCCGCCCCTAGGTCCCGTCGGTCTCCCACGCGCCCTTCCCGGGCCCTCGGGTCGCCCGCGCGAGGCGGACGCCCGCCTGGCGCCCTTATACTCCGGGGCCGTGAGGAGACCGCACTGCCCCTACATGACCACGGCCATGCCGCGTTCACGTAGACGCTCCGTGGGGGCGCCGTCGTGAACGTGTATGACGTCGTGGTCATCGGGGGCGGTCACGCGGGGATCGAGGCCGCCGTGGCGGCCGCCCGTCTAGGCGCGCGCGTGGCGCTGATGCTGCCGAACCCGGACAAGATCGGACTCATGCCGTGCAACCCGGCGATCGGCGGTCCCGGCAAGTCACAGATGGTGTTCGAGCTCCACGCGCTCGGCGGCGTGATGGGGCAGCTCGCCGACGCGACCGCGATCCATACGCGCACCCTCAACGCGAGCAAGGGCGCCGCCGTCCGCTCGCTGCGCGTCCAGAACGAGAGGGACGGCTACGCGGCCGCGGCTCGCCAGCTGGTCGAGTCCCAGCCGGGCATCGAGATCGTCAGGGCGGAGGCGGCCGACGTGCTCGTCTCGGCGGGTGCCGTGGCCGGCGTGAAGACCACGGACGGCCGCGAGCTGAAGGCGCCTGCCGTCGTGCTGTGCACGGGGACCTTCCTCGCCGGCGTGGTCTGGTACGGCAAGCAGAGCCGCCCAGCGGGCAGGCAGGGTGAGCCGCCCGCTCGACACCTGTCCGCGAGCCTGACGCGCACCGGACACGAGCTGCTGCGGCTGAAGACGGGGACCCCGCCACGCATCCGGGCCGACTCTGTCGACCTCTCCCAGCTCGAGGAGGTGCCGTCCGACGACCCGCCAGACAGCTTCACCGGCCGACCGGGTCCGCGCATGGCCATGACGTCGACCTGGCTCACGCGGACGACGGCCGCCACGCACGAGCTGATCCTCCGCAACCTCCAGGAATCGGCGATGTACGGAGGCGAGATCGAGGGCAAGGGGCCACGCTACTGCCCGTCCATCGAAGACAAGGTCGTGCGCTTCTCGGACAAGGACCACCATCTGCTGTTCGTGGAGCCGGACGGCGTGGACACGAGCGAGCTCTACCTCCAGGGCTTCTCGAGCTCGATGCCGCCGATCCTGCAGGACGACATGATCCGCACCCTGCCCGGCTTCGAGCGCGCGGTGATACACCGCTACGCCTACGCCGTCGAGTACGACGCCATCGAGCCGTCGCAGCTCGACGTCACGCTGATGTCGCGCCGCCTTCCCGGTCTGTTCTCGGCGGGACAGATCAACGGCACGTCCGGCTACGAGGAGGCTGCCGCGCAGGGGCTCGTGGCGGGCGTCAACGCCGCGCGGTACGCCGCCGGCATGGAGCGCGTCACCGTCAGGCGGGACCAGGCCTACATCGGCGTGATGATCGATGACCTGGTCCGCGGCGGGATCGAGGAGCCGTACCGGATGCTCACGTCCCGGAACGAGTTCCGCCTCCTGCACCGCCAGGACAACGCCGACGAGCGCCTGGCAGAGGTGGGTCACTCCTGGGGGCTGGTCTCCGACGAACGTCTGGCCGAGGTGCGAGCTTCGGAAGCCCGCGTGGCCAGCGAGCTGGCACGGCTGCAGGCCGCGCGCATCGGGGGTGAGCCCGCGACGAAGGTGATGTGCCGACCGGGCGAGTCGTACGACACGGTCGTGGCGACGATCGGACACGGAGACCCGGCTCTCACCGCCAGGGAGAAGGCCAGGGTGGAGACGCTGGTGCGCTACGCTCCCTACATAGAGAGGGCCAAGCGCCACCTCGAGGAACGCGCGGAGTACGAGACCCGCTCTATCGCGCACTTGGACTTCTCGCGCGTCGCGAGCCTCTCGGCCGAGGGTCGAGAGGCGTTGGAACGCGCGCGCCCGGCCACCCTGGGAGCCGCCCAGCGTCTGCGCGGTGTGCGCGACAGCGACGTGGCTGCGTTGCTCGTGCACCTGCGGACGGGCCGCGACAGCCTCGTCGCCGGACGCTGAGGCCGACCCGCCGCAGGTCGCGCCACACGGCGCAGGCCCTCTGACAGCAGCCCGACGCCGCCGTTGCTTCTCGTTGCGTGCGAGCAGGCGCCCGGCGATCCGTGCAGGTAGCCGGCCGACGACTAGTGGCCCGATGTCCCAATCGGTCGGCCGGGTATGCGGACATCATGAGGGGGAATACGCGTCCCACACGCTCGAGCCAGCGGATGTTTCACGTGAAACATCCGCTCTAGCGATAGCGAGCCGGTCGCCTAGGAAGGTGCTGAGGGGGAGATGGTCGAGGAGAAGCTGCAAGGCTACGCGGAGCTGATCGGGCGGTACCACGACACGCTCGACCTGGTGTCGAGCCGAGCGCTTGGCGACATCACGACGCTCATAGCCGAAGCGAATCGGTACTCCGAGGTGATCGCGGAGGTCGCCGGTCCGGAGGTCACGATCGTCGACGTCGGCTCCGGAGTGGGCCTGCCCGGCGTCGTCTTGGCGGTGGCCATGCCTGCCTCGACCGTCCACCTCGTCGAACGGCGACGCCGGCGGGCGGCGTTCCTGTCGATGGCGGTGGGACGACTGGCCTTGGCCAACGCCAGGGTCTGGAGTCGGGACGTGAAGGAGCTCGACGACATATGTGCCCATGTCGTCACGGCACAGGCCGTGTCGGGCTTGGCCGTGGTCGCCCGCCTGACGCGTCACCTGCATCGTGACCCCTGCTACCTCGTCAGCCGGCGCGGCCTCGACTGGATCGCGGAACTAGATCCCTTGAGGGAGGTCATCGACCCTGCTCCGAGGGCGCCTGGAGACGGAGAGACGGCAGTAGCCGAGAAGGCCCCGGCGGTCGCCGTGGCGGCGGAACGGCGCCTGGGACGCGATGGTAGCCTCGTCGCACTACGTCTCAGGGGAGGGCCGGCTTGCCTATCGTCGGGGTGATCAACCAGAAGGGCGGCGTAGGGAAGACGACGACGGCCGTCAACCTGGCGGCGGCGCTGGCCCAACGACGCCGGATCCTCCTAGTCGACCTCGACCCTCAGGCGAACGCCAGCAGCGGGGTCGGCGTGACGGACCCGGAGACGACGATCTACGACGTGATCTCAGGGCGCGCGTCGGCCCGCCAGGCCGCGATGAGGTCCGGTACGGAGAACCTGGACCTGCTGGCGGCCTCGGACGACCTCGCCGGCGCAGCCGTGGAGCTAGACGCGAGCCGCGACAACCTGACTCTCCTCGCTCGCTCGTTGATAGGAGTCCGCCCCAGCTACGACTTCATCGTCGTCGACGCGCCGCCGTCCATGGGCGCGCTGACGCTGAACGCTCTTGGCGCCGCCGACCAGCTGATCGTGCCGCTGCAGACCGAGTACTACGCGCTCGAGGGGATCGCCAGCATGATGGAGACCATCGAGCGGGTCCGCGGCTCGCTAAACAGGGACCTCCACATCCTGGGGATACTTCTGACGATGTACGACGGCAGGACGCGGCTGTCCCAGGAGGTCGAGGAGAACGTGCGGCGCCACTTCGGCGACCTGGTGTTCCGGACCGTGATCCCTAGGACGGTGCGTTTGGCCGAGGCGCCGTCGTACGGTCGGTCGATATTCGACTACGCTCCCACGTCGCAGGGCGCGGCGGCGTACCAGGCGCTGGCGGAGGAGGTCATCGAGCGTGTCAGCCAAGGCTAGGGGATTGGGACGGGGCCTGGACGCGCTCCTGCCCAAGGTCGACAAGGGCATACAGCAGGTGCCGCTCGCCAAGGTGCGGGCGTCGCCGCTGCAGCCGCGTCAGCGCTTCGACGAGGCGACGATCGCCGAGCTCGCCGACTCGGTGAGAGAACGGGGAGTCCTGCAGCCGATCCTCGTGCGGCCGAAAGACTCCGGCTTCGAGGTCGTGGCCGGCGAACGGCGCCTGCGGGCCGCGCGGCTGGCGGGCCTGGAGAGCGTCCCTGCGGTCGTGCGCGAGATGACCGACCAGGAAGCGCTGGAGGTCGCGATCGTCGAGAACCTCCAGCGCGAGGACCTCAACGATGTAGAGCAGGCGCGGGCCTACAAGCAGCTCCTCGACTTCGGGCTCAGCCAGGAGCAGGTGGCCAACGCCGTGAACAAGAGCCGCAGCGCGGTCGCCAACACGCTGCGCCTGCTGGCGCTCGACGCCGAAGTCCTCACCGCGCTGGAGGAGGGCGTGATCACGGCGGGACATGCCAGGGCGATCTTGGCCATGCCCGAGGCCGACAGGACCTGGGCCTTCAACGAGATCGTCGGCAAGGGCCTGTCCGTGAGACAGGCGGAGAAGCTCAAGCGCCCACTAGCGCGTGCGGCGAGAGGGCCGAAAGCGTCCCCATACCGCGGGCTCGAGGAGGACCTGAGCCGCTACGCCGGCACGCGGGTCCGCATCACCGGCGGCAAGAGGGGCAAGATCGAGCTGCACTTCCACGACGAGGACGAGCTGCAGCGCCTGCTCGACCTGCTCGGCTACCGGGCCTAGCGGGGCCGCGGGGGTAGCGGGCCTAGCGGGCCTAGCAGGACTGGGGCTTCCGGGACCCGAACCGAACCCTTGCCTAGTGGGCTAGGTCGGGCGCCGGGGCCGCAGGCCGCCACGGTCACCCGGCGCGGGCTTCACGGCTGGGTAGGACCTTCTGGGACGCCGGGGCCTCGGGTCGCCCCTACGGCTCGGGCCGATGTGGGCCTCTGGCAAACGTGCGCCTCTGGCAAACGTGCACGGCAGCGTCGAGCTGAGGGTGGACGGGGTACGAGCGCCCGGTGTTTCACGTGAAACATCGCGGAGGATCCGCGGCCAGGACGGTGATAGCATCGTGCAGCGGTTCGGCTCCGGCGCGAGCCCTCGAGCGACAAGCGACCGCGAGAAGCCAAGCCAACCCGAGGTGATGCGATGAAGCAGCCAGTCCGCGTTGCCGTCACCGGCGCTGCCGGGCAGATCGGTTACGCCCTCCTGTTCCGGATCGCGGCCGGCGAGATGCTGGGCAAGGACCAGCCGGTGAGGCTCCAGCTCCTCGAGATCACCCCGGCGATGAAGGCCCTCGAGGGCGTGATCATGGAGCTCGAGGACTGCGCGTTCCCGCTACTTCACGGCGTGGAGGCATCCGACGACCCCGGCACCGCGTTCGACGGCGCCGAGTTCGCCCTCCTCGTGGGCTCCCGGCCCCGCGGTCCCGGCATGGAGCGCAAGGACCTGCTGCAGGCGAACGGCGCCATCTTCACCACTCAGGGTCGGGCGCTGAACGAGCGGGCGGCCCGCCACGTGAAGGTGCTCGTCGTCGGCAACCCGGCCAACACGAACTGCCTCATCGCCATGCGCAACGCCCCAGACCTGGAGCCGTCCCAGTTCAGCGCCATGACGCGCCTAGACCACAACCGCGCGCTGAGCCAGCTGGCCGGCAAGGTGGGCGCACAGGTCGCCGACGTGAAGCGCATGACCATCTGGGGCAACCACTCGAGCACCCAGGTGCCGGACCTGAGCCATGCGACGGTGGGCGGACGCAGGGCCGTGGACCTGGTCGACCAGGCCTGGGTGAACGACACGTTCATCCCGACCGTGCAGAAGCGCGGGGCGGCCATCATCGAGGCGCGCGGAGCGAGCAGCGCTGCATCAGCCGCCAACGCGGCGATAGACCACATGCGCGACTGGGCGCTCGGCACCCCGGAGGGAGACTGGGTCAGCATGGCGATCCCAACGCTGGGTGTGGGACCCTACGAGGTCCAAGCGGACGTCGTGTACTCGTACCCGGTCACCGTGAGGGACGGGCGCGTCCACGTCGTCGAGGGGCTCGAGGTGAGCGAAGCCGTTAGGGCCCGCATGAGGGCGTCCGAGCAGGAGCTGCTCGAGGAGCGCGCCGCCGTCGCGGACCTCCTCGGCGGTTAGCCGCCGAGGCGACCGCAAACGCAAGTCGGAAGCATTCCGACATGCTATGTTGACCTCGGAGCTCGAGGTCCACGAATGCCGTCCGATCACGCCAGCACCGCACGTTCTGCGCCCACCGCTCGCGGCGGCGGCGAGGGCGACGCGCGCCGCGTGCTCAGGGAGAAGGGGCTGCGCTACAGCCGGCCGCGCGAGGCGATCCTCGCGTACCTGAGGGAGAAGGACCGGCACGTCAGCGCCGAGAGCCTCTACCTGGAGCTGAAGAAGCGCGGCGAGGACCTCAGCCTGTCGACCGTCTACTTGAACCTGGCGGCCCTGACCGAGGCCGGGCTCGTCTGCGAGTTCAAGGGCGCGAACGGCGAGTCCCTGTACGACAGCAACGTGACGCCGCACTACCACGTCGTGTGCAAGGAGACGGGCGAGATCCTCGACGTGCCGGCGCCGCTGATCGACGGCAAGCCGCTGGGCCTCTACCTCAAGGAGCAGATCGAGCGCGCCACCGGTTGGCAGGTCGACGAGCCCCAGTTCAGCCTCAGCGGCACCTCCCCGGCGGCCCGCCGCAGGTAGCCAGCCGCCTGGCGAAGCGAGCCCGGCCGCTCGGCCCGCGAGCACGGCCGCATCTCGCCGCCCTCCCGTCGCCCGGGACGCCGCTATCCTGTGCCAGATGGGCGGACACCGGCATGCATCCCGCGAGAAGGACCCCCCCGAGCGGGACCCTCGCGAGACCTACGACCGCGAGCAAGGCTCTGGCGAGACGGGCTCTCACGAGCAGGACGCCCGCGAGCTGGCCCGCCGCGAACAAGGCGTCTCCGCGCGGGCCTCTCGCGCCCCGAACGCCTCCCCGGAGGCCCCTCGCCAGCATGACCCCCTCGAGCAGCACTCCCATGACCAGGGAGCCGCGGCCGTCGAGCTGAGGGAGCTCGAGTCGATGGACGAGCTGCGGCCGCTCGAGCGCCTACAGCGTGAGGTATGGGGCATCGACGACCTCGAGGTCGTGCCTGCCACGGCGATGCGCGCCGCGGTGCATGCCGGCGGTCTGGTTGTGGGGGCCCTCGTGGCGGGCGAGGCGATCGGCTTCGCGTTCGGCTTCGTCTCCGCGCCGCACGGGCGGGGGATGAGCGGGACCGGCATGCACTCGCACATGGCCGCCGTACTGCCCGGGTTCCGGCGCCAGGGCGTCGGGCGCCGCCTGAAGCGGTACCAGGCGAGCTGGTGCGCGTCGCGGGGGCTGCGATGGATCAGCTGGACGTTCGATCCTCTGCGCGCCGAGAACGCGCGCTTCAACCTCGCCGTCCTCGGTGCGCGCTGCTACGAGTACCTCGCGGACCTCTATGGCCCCATGCCGGGCGCCTTGGGTGGCGGCATCGAGAGCGACAGGCTACTGGCCGTATGGGCGGTGGGCGGCGCGGACCGCGGGGCCGACCCGGCGGGGACCGAGGGCTCGGCGGGGCGTGCCGCGGCCGGCGCGAACCGAGGAGCCGGGAGCGGGGAACGGCGCGACGACCGCGGCGTCTGGCTGCTGCCTCCCGGCGACGAGCCGCAGGCGCCAGACGCTGCCGCCATCGAGACAGCGCTCGAGAGGAATAGGACGCTGCTCGTGGCGGTCCCCCCAGTGCGGCTCGACGTCTTCTCTCGGCCCGAGCTGGCGATGTCCTGGCGCGCGGCCCACCGGCTGAGCATGAAAGCGGCCCTGGACCGCGGGTGGGCGGCGACCGGCTTCCATGACGGCGCCTACGTCCTCGAGCCGGGCGCCCATCCGCAGACCTGAACAGTTGTAAAACCGGACTTGACAATCTGTGAACCTCCGTTTAGCATCCTCGCAAGGAGGTTGGCCATGACGTTCCACCAGCTCACGCGGGTCACGAGCATGCGGCTCGAGGAACTCCAGAAGGAGCGCTGGGCGATCGCGCAGGCGCGGTGGGCCGGCAGGCCCCACCTCGCGCGTTCGCTCGCCAAGGGACTGAGGCGCGTCGCCGACGCCCTCGACGAGGAGCCCACCCCCAGCTACGCGGCGGCACGCTGACCGCCGCCCGGGCCGGCGCTCGCCTGACGGGCGGGCGCCGGCGGTCAGGAGTCCGACTTGAGCGACATCGACAGGATCAAGCAGATGGTCGACGAGGGGCGCATCACCCCCGAGGAGGCCGAGCAGCTCATCGCGGTGCTGCGCGAGGTCGACGCGGCCGGCGAGCGCCTCGCCGCCGCCGGCGCGGCGGGCTCTTCCACGCCGGGGTCCGGAGCGGGCGCCGGGGCCGAGGAGGAGCTCGACGAGGCGGCGTTCGACGCCGCCTTCGACGAGGCCTTCGAGGAGGAGTACCAGGCCGCGGAGGCCGCCGACGGTGGCGCGACCCCCAGCGCAACGGAGCCCTCACCACGCG
>DASVDQ010000031.1 GCA_036381035.1 Trueperaceae bacterium
ACCGTCCCACACGGCAACGTGAGATTCCCGTAAGAGCCCCGCATATACGGTTCACCGCCGGTGCCATGGACGGCAGCCCCCAGGGGCGATTGGCCATGAACCGAACCCAATCGACCCTGGGGGATCAGTGACTGACAGAGAAGCCAGAAAGACCTTAACGTCCGCCGGCGTCGGGGCTCGACTCGCGACCACGGTTCGCGCGCTGCTCGTAGCAGCGTTCGTCGCGGCCGCGCAGGCCCAGGCCCCGGCCCAACCGCCCGCCCAGGCCCCTGCCCAACCGCCCGCGCAGGCCCCGGCCCAACCGCCCGTACCACCGCAGCCCGAGCAACAGGCGCAAGCGCAGCCGCCGACAACGGACCCCGTCGTCCTCGACCTCGTCGGCTACCGCGTGACGGTCCGGCAGACGGACGACGGCCCGGTCGAGACGTTCGCGCCCGCGGTCGTGACGCGGCCGGGCGACGTCATCGAGTGGCGGCTCGAGGCCAAGAACGCGACCGGCGAGCCGGTGCCGAGCGTCGCGCTCGACCTGCCCGTGCCCGCGGGCACCGTCTACGTCGACGGGTCCACCAGCGCACGGGCCGTGGCGACCGAGGGCGACCCCGTGGAGCTCCCGGCGGCGCGGGTCACGTTCAGCGCCGACGGCGGGCTCACGTTCGGCGCCGCGCCGCTCATGCGGCAGGTCACCCAGCTCGTCGACGGGGAAGAGGTCAGCCGCTGGGTCCCCGTCCCGGCGAGCGAGATCACCCACGTCCGCCTGACGCTCCCACAGCTCCTTCCCGCCACCACGTACCTGCTCGTCATCCGCACGGAGGTCCCCTGAACATGCATCGTCGACTCGTCACCCTCGCCGCAGCCCTGCTGCTCGCGACCAGCCTCGCTGCGCCGGCTGGCAGCCTCATCGAGGCGCAGGCGTCGGCCACCTACCTCGACGCCGCCAACCAGGTGCGCACGACGACCTCGAACATGGTCGTCACCGTCGTCCAGCAGGTCTACGGCGTCGCCGTGACGCCCAGCGGCCTCCCCGGCGACCCCGGCCAGACGCGCACGGGCCTGCCCGGCAGCAGCGTCGACCTGGCCGTCACCGTGAAGAACACGGGTAACGGCACCGACACCTTCTCCCTCACGGCCGAGAACACGGCCGGCGACATCACGCCGACGTTCACGATCGTCGGGGACGCCAACTGCAACGGCCGCCGCGACGCCGGCGAGCCCGTGGTCTCCTCGCTCACCCTGGCCGCCGACGCCGGCGCTTGCGTGGTCGTCAGCGCCGCGATCCCGGCGTCGGCCGCCGGTGGGGACGAGGCCGAGGTCCACGTGTCCGTCAGCCACGACGCCACGACGTCCGCCACCGCGGTGGCCCGCGTCGTCGTCAGCGACGCCGCCGTGCTCTCGAGCTTCCTGCTCGCGACCCCGGCCGGTTCGGTCACGTCCGGCCAGACGATCGACCTCGTCCTGAGCGGCGGCAACATCGGCGCGTTCGACGCGTTCGCGGCCACGGACCCCCTCGGACTCGGCATCGACGGCATCCTCGTCGCGGCCACCGTGCCGGCGGGCCTCGAGCTCGTGACGGCCGACTTCTCGGGCGGCGCCGGCGCGGGCCAGCTCTACTACTTCGACGGGTCCGCCTGGTCCACCACGCCCGGCAGCGACGTCGAGCAGGTCGCCCTGCTCCTCCAGGGCACGGGCGGCTTCTTCGTCCAGGGCTCGGCGTACGAGCTGCGCTACACCCTGGCCGTGCCCGGAGACGCCAGCGCCCCCACCCAGGCCGGCGACCCGCTGGCCGGCGACACCTACCAGAGCTCAGGCCGCGTCGTCTACGCCACTTCCGCCGGCGGGGCGAACGAGACGGCCAGCAGCAACACCGTCCAGCACACGGTCGCGGCCGCCTACCACGTCCAGGCCGGCCCGTTCGGCCTCGTCACGGGCGACTACGCCTACGACGGCCACACCATCAGCCGCGCCGCCGACTCCCAGGCGATCGCCCTCGCCCACGCCGGCAACCGCGTCTCGTTTCGCAACACGATCCGCAACGCCGGCAACGCGCCCGACTCCTTCGCCCTCTCCCTGAGCGGCATGCCGGCCGGCTGGACCTGCGGCACCTACGCCGCCGACGGCGCGACCCCGGCGTCGACCGTCGGCCCCGTCGCCCCGCTCGCCACCGCCGAGGTCGTCGTGAGGTGCAACGTCCCGGCCGACGGCGTCACCGCCACGGCCACCACGATCACGCTCACGAGCACCTCCGTGAGCCGCCCCGCGGCGACCGACGCCACGACCGACACGGTCGGCGCGGTCGAGTCCGGCTTCTCGGTCGGCGGCAGCGTCTCCCCGTCGTCGGCCTCCGGCGAGGCGGGCGGCACCGTGACGTTCGACCTGAACATCGTCAACGGCCCGTACAACCCCGACTCCTTCGCGCTCTCCACCGTCGTGAACGAGTTCGGCCCCGGTTCCACCGTGACCTTCTACGCCGGCTGCGGCGCCGACATGGCCGGCGCGCCCATCTCGAACACCGGCATCCTCGCGGCGGGCGAGGCGACCTGCGTGACCGCCGTCGTGACCATCCCCGCCGGCGCCACCAGCGCCGCCGAGGCGGGCGGCCGCGACGTGACCTTCCGCGCCGAGAGCGCCAGCGACGCCACCGTCGGCCAGGAGGTCACCGCCGAGGTCCTCGTCGACCACCGCTCGGGCGTCTCGTTCGGCCCGAACCGCGCCGCGACCGTGACCAGCCCCGGCGTGATCGACCTCGCGCACGTCCTGCGCAACACCGGCAACACCACCGCCACCGCCTCCGTCCCCGCCGTCGTGGGCACGTGCACCGGCTGCACGGTCCAGTTCTCCGTGAACGGCGGCGCCTTCGCCGACGCCGTCGCGGGCCTGGCGCTGGCGCCCGGCCAGAGCGCGGACGTGGCCGTGCGCCTCACCGTGCCGTCCGGCGAGCCGATCGGGCGGCGCCTCAACGTGGTCGCCACCGCGACGCTCGACTACGGCGCGCTCGGGACGACCTCGGCCACCGTCACCGACACCGTCGACGTGATCGGCGGCGAGCTCAGGCTGAGCTTGGGCGGCGTGACCTGCGCCGACGCGGCCTGCACCACGGAGCTCGACGCCACGGCCGCGGAAGCCGAGCCCGGCGACTACCTCGTCTACACGATCACCGGGGACAACCTCGGCACCGCGCCGCTCAGGCAGGTCGTCATCACCGACCCGCTGCCCCCGTTCACGACGTTCGTGAGCGTCGAGGCCGAGGCCACGTTCGCCGGCACCGCCCTCTTCTCGACCGACGGCGCCACCTGGTCCGCCACGCCCATCGCGACGCTGCAGACCGGCGAGTCCGTCTACGTGGCGTTCGACCGCGATGGCGACGGCGACATCGACTCCAGCGACACGATCCCCGTCGCCGGCCGCGTGACCGTCCGACTGGTGACCCAGGTCGACTGACGGTCCCCGGCGCGCCCCGCCACACGCGGGCGGGGCGCGCCGGCCCGCCGGCACGGTGCAGACCCGCCGGAAGGAACTGAGGAGCTCGAAGTTGTCACAGCCTCTCGACATCGGGGCCGCCGCGCCCGCGAGGAACGCCCCGGGCGTCCTGGTCCGGCTCGCCATGGGGTCGCTGGCCGCCCTCGCCCTCGCCGGCGGCGGCGCGCTGGCGGCGCCCACCCCCGCGGGCACCGTGATCAGCAACCAGGCCCAGGCCACCATCGACGGTGAGGAGGTCGTGCCCTCCAACCGCGTGGACACGGTCGTCCAGGCCGTCTGCCGGCCCGGGCTCGGCCCGGCCGCCCCCGCGCAGGCGCCCGGCCAGCAGGCCGCGGTGGTGCCTCCCTCGACCGCCTATCTGACCTACGTTCTCACGAACCAGGGCAACGCCCAGGCGACCTTCGCCCTCGGCCACAGCGTCGCCGACGGCGGGGCCTGGACGCCCGCAGCCGTCGACCACTACCTCGACGCCAACGCCAACGGGCTGGTGGACCCCAACGAGGAGCTCGTCGACGCGGTGAGCCTCGACGCCGGCGGCCACGCCCGCCTCGTCCTGGCCGTCACGCCCCCGGCGGGCGCGCTCGGCGCCGTCACCCTCACGCCCACCGCCGACTGCGGCGACCTGCCCTCCAACGACGCCTACGCCAGCGTCGAGGCGCGCGAGCCCCTCGCGGCCGCGCTGCGCGTGCAGGTCGCGCTCACCGAGGCGGGCCCCGACCCCTTCGGCGCCTCCCGCTACCGCATCGTCGCCACCCTAGCCAACTACGGCGGCGGCCTCGCGATCGGCGCCGAGCTGGAGGTCGACCTGGTCGACCTCGTGGGCGCCGGCTTCCTCGTCGACCTCGACGAGGTAGAGGCCGGCAAGGGCCTGCTCCTCTACGAGGACCCGACGACAGGCGGCTGGGTGCCAGCGCCGTCCCTGCCGAGCGGCCCACCGACCGCGCTGAAGATCGACCTCCCCACGCTCGATCCCGACGAGGCGGCCGCCCTGCGCCTCGAGCTCGTCGGCCCAGAGGAGCCCGTGCCCGGCATCTTCCCGGTCGTCGTCACCGGCAGCTCCGCCGACGAGCCCGAGCCGGTGCGCACGGTCGGCTACCTCGAGGTGGCTGCGACCCACGCCCACGCGCTCGAACGCGTCGGGCAAGGCGCCGTCGACCTCGTCGAGGGCCAGCCGCGCTGCGTGCCCTTCAGGCTGACGAACGAGGGCACCGCGGCCGACACCTACCGGCTCGCGCCCGCCGTCTCGCCCACGCCCGTAGAAGTGAGCGTCGCCCTGCAGGCGGCCGGCGGCCTGCCGCTGCCGGCGACCGTGGCCCTCGCGCCGGGCGCCGCCATGGACCTGGCGGCCTGCGTCGAGGCGCTCGCGCCCACCGCGGAGCCTTTCACCGTCACCGTGAACGCCGACAGCGACGCGACCGGCGAGAGCGCCGCGGCCAGCGTCGAGGTCGCCTCGGTCGCCCCCGCCGACGGGCTGGTCCTCACGCACGCGGCCGACCCGACCGGCACCGTGAGGCCGGGCGCGCGCATCGCCTACACGCTGACGATCCGCAACGCCTTCGACTTCCCCTTGAACGGGCTCAGGGTCCGCGACGACCTCGACCCCGACGTCTCCTTCGTGTCCGGCAGCGACGACTACACGCGCTCGACCCACGTGGCCAGGTGGGACCTGGGCACGCTGGCGCCCGGCGAGAGCGCGACCGTGCGGCTCGAGACGCGGGTCTCCCGCGCGGCCGCCGACGACACGGTGATCACCAACCGCTTCGCGGTCACCGCTCAGGAGCTGCCCGACCCCGTCCTCAGCAGCACGGTCCGCCACGCCACCTGGTCGAGCGCCCTGCTGCTCGAGACCACGGTGGCGCCCCAGAGCGGAGTCACCTACGGCGACGCCATCACCTACACGCTCCGCGTCACGAACGCCTCGGACTCGTCCCTCGACGTGACCATCGAGGAGCGGCTGGCCGACGGCGTGGAGCTCCTCGACGCGGCCGACGGCGCAGGGGAGACCTGGGCGACCGCGAGCGCCGCCGGGAGCTTCCAGCACGACGGCGACGCGCTCACCTGGAGCGGCCTGCCCCTCGCGGGCGGCGAGAGCCTCACCGTGACGTACCGCGCGCGCGTCCTGCCGACCGCGCCCCTCGAGCTGGTCAACAGGACCGTCGCCAGGGGCGACAGCGCCCAGGGGGCGGCGGTCGAGAGCGCCGTCGCCACGGCCGCGCTGCGCCTCGACCCCGGCGTGTTCGAGCGCGACGGCGGCGTCCTCGTGGGCCGCGTCTACCTCGAGCTCGACGGCCTGGAGGGCTTCACCGGAGGCGCCGACCAGCCCCTCGCCGGCGTGCGCCTGGTCCTCGGCGGCGGGGCGCAGGCGCTCACCGACGACCGCGGCCGCTACGCCTTCCGCGGCGTGCCCGTCGGCACGCACGGCCTGCTCATCGACCCCGGCTCGCTGCCCTTCGAGCCCCTGCCAGCACCGAACGCGCTCAGCCCCTACCGCTACCTGGTGGCGGTACGGGGCGTGACCGTCCAGGACGTCGCCGCCGCGGCGCCGACGGGCAGCGCGACCGCCGCCCTGACCGCGACCCTCGAGCTGGGTCCGCTGACCGTCACCCGCGAGGTCGTCCCGGGGCCGGACGGCGACGTCGTCCGCCTCGAGCTCACCACCACCGAGCCGCTCGACGGCGTGGTCGTCACCGACCGTCTGGCCGACGGCAGCGAGTGGACGAGGACGATCGAGCGTCTCGAGGGGACCACGGTCATCAGCTTCTCGGCGGGCGGGACCGCTACAGACGCCGTGCCGAGCGTCACCTGGAGGTACCCGTGACCGCCCGAGCCAGGACGTCCCTGGTCGTCCTCGCCACCATGCTCCTGCTGCTGTGCGGCGCGGCCGCCGCGGCCGAGGGCACGCTCGCGATGAGCGCGCGCCTCGCCGGGGTCGAGCCGGCCCAGCCCGTGAGCCTCACCGTCCAGGTCGGCGCGGAGAGCGTCGACCTGGGAGAAGACGGCGCTGCCGAGGTCGCTCTCGCGCCGGGCACCTACCCGCTGACCGTCGAGGTCGCCGGCGCCGCGGTCGAGGGACCCGGCGAGGTGACCGTCGCGGACGGCGAGCGCGCCGAGGTCACCTTCCTCGTCAGGCCCGTCGTCGCGCTGACCCTCGAGACCGTCGAGGCGCCAGCAGGCGGACGGGCCGTCCTCCGCGCCCGCGCCACCACCGACTTCCCCGCGATCTTCCCCGGCACGATCAGCGTCGCGGTGCCGGCGGGCTGGCGCGCCGAGGGCGCCACCAGAGTGCTCGGCGGCCTCGGCGCCGGCGTCCCCCTGACGCTCGACGTGCACCTCCGCGCCGAGAGCCCCGGCGACGACACCGCCGTCGCCACGCTCGAGCCGTGGGGCGCGACGGCGCAGGCGCACCTCGCCGACGCCCGGCCCGCCACGTTCGAGCTGCGCGCGCTCGCCTCCGAGCTCACGGGCGCCGCGGGCAGCGAGGTCCTCCTTCCCGTCGAGGTCGCGAACCTGGGCGGCGAGGCCGGCGACGCCGTGCTCGCCCTGCGCGAGGCCGCGGGCCTGCCCGCGCCCGCAGCCGTCGACCTGCACCTCGCGCCCGGCGAGCGCCGCACGGTCCTCCTCCCGGTCGTCGTCCCCGACGCGGAGGGGCGCCTGGTGCTGCGGCCCTACCTCTCCGCCGCGGGACGCACCGTCGCCGAGGCCGAGGTCGCGCTGCGCGCGCTCCAGGCGAACGTCAGCGTCGGCCAGACCCTCGCTCACGAACGCCTCGTGCCCGGCGAGGTCGTCGCCGTGACCCTCACCGTGACGAACGCCGGCGAGGCGAGCACGGCCTACACGCTCACCGCGCGCCCGCCGGAGTGGCTCGAGCCGCTCGGCGACGCGTCCGCCCTCACCTTCCAGGGCGTCCTCGAGCCCGGCGCCGAGGCGGTCCACGCGTACGAGGCGCGCGTCCTCTACGGTCCCGCGTCCGCCGGCGCCGCCGTGGCCGAGCTGCGCTACGCCGACGTGACCACCGCCGTCGCGACACCCGTGGAGCGCGCCCTGGTCGGCCTCGCCGCCGACGACGAGGCGCTGGGCGTCGCGGGAGACGCCACGACGATCGCCGCCACCGTGGAGAACCCCCTCGACCGACCGCTCTCGCTGCTGGTGCGCCGCGCGTCCGAGGGCGCCGACCTGCGGGACGACGCCGAGGCGACGCTCGAGCTCGCCCCGCGCGAGCGGCGCACGCTCACGTTCGAGGTCAGCGCCGCCGAGGCCGGCACGGCGCGGCACACGCTGTCGCTGCTGCACGAGGGCACCCCGGTCGCGGCCACCGCCACGACCGCGGTGACGACGAAGCCGCGGCTCGTGCCCGTCCGCACCGTCACCGTGCGCGTCCCGTTCGCCGCCGAGGGCGCCGACAGCGTCCTGATCCGCCACGCCGTGCCCGGCGCTACGGTCGTCGCCGGCAGCTCCTCGCTCGACGGCGAGCCGGTCCCAGACCCCGTCGTCGACGCCGACGGGCGCGCCTACTGGCTGCTGGAAGCCGACGCGGGAGAGCTCACCTACCGGGCGCTCGTCGCCGAGGACCTCCCCGCCGAGCCGCCCGCCCCCGAGCTGACCGCGGTCTACGACGACCGAGAGGTCAGGCTCGTCGGCGACGTCGGCCTCGCCGACCTGCCCGACGCCGCGTCCACCACGCGGTCCCCGCAGAGCGACCGGCGCGAGGCCAGCCACGAGGCCAGCGGCCAGCGCGACGCCAGCCGCGAGGCGGCCAGCGGCCAGCGCGACGCGAGCCGCGAGGCGGCCGCCGGCGGGCCTGACGTCGCCGGCGCGCCGGAAGGCCTCATCGCCGAGCCCGCGGACGGCACGCGCTTCCGCGACATCGACCGCGTCCGCATCGTCGTGGTCGGCCCCGCCACCGGCGAGCTGCCCGAGGTCATGGTGAACGGCCGGGCGGTCGGGCGCGAGAGCGTCGGGCTCATCCAGACCGACGCGGCCGACGGCACGCAGCGCGTCGAGTACTACGCGATCACGCTCCGGCCGGGAGCGAACACCATCGAGGCCCGTGTCGGGGAGACGACCGACAGCGTGGAGGTCTTCCTCGCCGGGCGACCCGCCTGGCTCGAGGTGACGTCGGTCGAAGCGGTATCGAACGGACGCACGCCGGTCCGCGTCACGTTCGCCGCCGCCGACGCGAACGGCATCCCCACCGGCTTCGGTCCCCTGACGCTCGAGACCGACCTCGAGCCCACCGCTGCCGACGCCTTCCCCGAGCTGCCCGGCTACCAGGTGCTCCTGCGGGACGGGCACGCCGTCGCCGAGTTCGCGCCGCTCCTCACCGCGCGCGAGATCGAGGTCACGGCGCGCTACGAGACGCTCACGGCCACGACCCGCGTGCTCGCGGTGCCGACGCGCGAGGCCCTCTACCACTTCCACGGCTCGGCGACCTTCGGGGTCTCCGAGGGCGTCAGCTACCTCGCCGGCGCCGCCGAGGCCTACGCCGAGCTGCCGACCGAGCGCGGCCTGCTGCAGCTCGCCATCGACGGACGCGCTCGCGCGCCCGCCGCGGGCCAGCCGACCGGCGAGAGCGGCCTGGCGCCCCGCGCGCCAGACGACCGCTACCCCGTGCTCGGCGCCGAGACGGCGGCGCGTCCGACGCTCGCCTCCGAGGACGCCATCGCCTTCCGCTACACGGAGCCGGGCCTGGAGGTCGCCTACGGCTACGGCGACCACGCGGCGCCCGCCGCCGGCGCGCCGGCCAGGATCACCGCGCTCGGCGTCGACGCCGAGGTAGCCGAGGGCCTGCGGCTCGAGGGCTTCGCGGGCCTGGCGTCCGCGACGCTGATAGAAGAGGTCATCGTCCCCGACGGCACCCGCCGCGACCGGCTCGGGCACGTGCCGCGCTCCGGCGGGGAGACCGTCCTCGTGCGCGTCCAGACGAAGGACGGCACGGTGCTCGACGAGACCGCGCTGGTCGCGGGACGCGACTACACGCTCGACACCACGGTCGGCGCGATCACCCTGGCCCGGCCCCTGCTGCCGACGACCGACGCGCTCGACGAGAAGCGCCTGGTCGTGCGCTACGCGCCCCGCGACGCGGCGCGCGACGAGCCGGCGTTCGGCGCTGGGCTGAGCTACGGGTCCGGCCCGTTCACGGCGTCCCTCGGCGGCGCGCGCGTCGTTACCGACGCGGGAGCCGAGTACCGCCTCGGCGCCGAGGCCGGCTACCACGTGGGCGGGTTCGGCATCGACGTGAGCTACCTGAGGACGAGCCCCCGCTCCGGGGACGCGTCGGACAGGTTCGAGGCGACCGTCTACCTGCAGGACGCGGACTGGCTCGTGCGCGGCAGTGCCACCCTCGAGGGCGAGCTGCACGCCCACGCCGAGGTCGCGTACGCGCCGAGCGAGGGCCCGTGGAGCGCGACCGCCGACCTGGCCACGGACGCCGGCCGCGGCCTCACCGGCTCCGCCAGGGTCGCCTACGACATCCCGGGCGCCCTCGGGACGGCCGCCCTGGAGCACGACCGCACGCCGGGCCGCGACGTCACCGGCCTCGTCTACGAGCACGCCATCGACGCGCTCGTGGCCGGCCTCGGCGTCGGCTGGGACTGGCAGGCGAACGCGGCGGAGGCGCTGGCCCGCGCCGGGTACGACGGCGAGACCTTGTCGGTCGCCGTCGAGCACCGGCAGCCGTTCACCGCCGACAGGCAGGCGCGCAGCGAGCTCAGCGCGGGCCTGTCCCTCGCCGGCGGCACCGACCTGCGCGCCGGCGTGAACGCCGTCTGGGGCGGCGACGTGAGCGGCCGGCTCGAGCTGGCCCAGGCCCTCGGCCCCGCCACGGCCGCCGTCACCTACGAGCTCCCGACCGCGAGCGGCGAGGGCAACCGCCTCCGGTTCGGGGTCGAGACCCCGCTGGCCATCACCGACGCGCTCTCGCTCGACCTCAGCGGCAGCTACGCCCGCTCCTTCGCTGACGGCACGAACCGCTTCTCCGTCGGCGCCGCGGCGCGCTACGCCGTCGAGAGGCTCCAGGCCAGCGGCGCGGTCGAGCTCGCCGTCGTCGACGGCACGTCGAAGCTGGTCACGCGCTTCGGCGTCACCGGCAGCCCCGCCCCCGACCACACGCTCCGCCTCGCCGGCGACTTCCAGGTCCTGCCCGAGCTCACGGGCACCCTCGACCTGGCCTACGCCTACGACGGCAGGGCCCTCTACGTGACGACCTACCACCGCCTGGTGGCGGACGACGAGCCCTCGGTCGAGGGCGAGACCGCCTTCGCGTACCGGCCGAACGCGTGGCTGCAGGTGCGGCCCAGCGCCGCCTACCGCGTCCTCTTGGCCGACCTCGCGGGCGTGACGGTCCAGCTCGGGACCGGCGTCACCGCCTACCCGCTCGAGCACGTGGGGCTCGGCGCTAACGGCTTCTACGTCGTCCAGCCGTTCGGCGGCGCGTCCGCGTTCGTCTGGGGCCTCGAGGGCTCCTACCGCATCGACGACAGCACCGCCGTCGCCGCCGGCTACTCGTTCGGCGACAGCGCGGGGCTCACCCCCGAGAGCCGCGGCGGCTGGTACGTGCGGCTCGACGTGTTCGGAGGCAACCGATGAGACGCCAGGAACGCCGCTCTGGCGCCGACCTTCGCCGCCGCGGGCCGGTCGTGAGGGCCCGCCCGCTCGCCGTCGCGCTCGCCCTGCTGGCCTCGTGGCTCGCAGCCGCCGCGCTGGCGCAGTCGTTCACGAACCCGGGCTTCGAGGACGGCCTGACCGGCTGGACAACCGCGGGCTCGGCCACCACGATCGGGACCACCACCGTCGCGACAGACCAGTCGGACTGGACGGTCGCCCCGTACAGCGGCGCGGGCAGCATGCTCAGGCTCACGCCGAACGGCGCTCCCACCAGGGCCCAGGCGTGGGCGGAGCTGGGGCTGCCGGCGGCGACCCAGAGCTACCTGACCGGCATCTTCCCCAACACCACCGACTACGCCTACGTCTACCGCTCGGTCGACCTGGACGCCGGCGACACGTTCACGCTGGCCTGGAACTACGTCGCCACGGACTACGACCCCTTCAACGACGGGTCGTTCGTCCTCTTCTCGAACCTCACGAACCCTGCGGCCCTGCCCCTGATCGACGGCGAGGTCGGCGACCTGAGGCTCCTGGGCGTGACCGTCACCGGCGGCAACTACGTCACCGGCAGCTACGGCAGCACGGGCTGGCAGACCGTCAGCTTCGAGGCGCGCGCCGCCGGCACGTACCGCCTCGCGCTGGTCGTGTTCAACCTCGATGACACTGCATACCCCCCGTACCTCTTCGTCGACGAGGCGAGCGGGACCACCCTCAAGGACGGGACCCCCTTCGCCCCGATCCCGCCTTCCGACGACGCGCCGCCGCCGATGGTGCAGCCCGACGCCCTGGTGGACACGGGCGCCGTCAGCGCGGTGACCGCCGTCAGCGCCACCGTGGCGGGCACGATCACCGACCCGGGCGCCACCGCCGTCACGGCCCACGGCCACGTGTGGAGCACGAGCCCCAACCCGACGGTGAACCTGGCGACGAAGACCGACCTCGGCGCCGCCGCCGGGGCCGGGAGCTTCGCCAGCGACCTCACCGGGCTCCAGGCCGAGACCACCTACTACGTGAGGGCCTACGCCACCAACATGAACGGCACGGCCTACGGCGACGAGGTGGCGTTCACCACGGCCGCGCCCCCGTCGAGCCCGAGCGTCACGACGAGCGCGGGGAGCAGCGCGTTCAGCCCCGCCCTCGGGCCCGTGGTCGTCGACCCCGGCCTCACCGTCTCCGACGACGACGTGCACGGCGCCACCGTGAGCATCGAGTCGGGCTTCACGCCGGGCGACACGCTCGCCTTCACGCCGCTGCACGGCGTGACCGGCAGCTTCAACGCCGCGACGGGCGTCCTCACGCTCACCGGCACCGCGACCGCCGCCCAGTACCAGGAGGTGCTGCGCGGCGTCACGTTCTCCACGGCCAGCCAGGCCAGCGACGCGCCGCGCACGATCACCTTCAACCTCGCGGGCGAGGCGCTCTACCTGGCCTACTCCGGGCACTTCTACGAGTTCGTCACCGCCCCCGCCATCACCTGGACCGACGCCCACGCCCGCGCCGAGGCCATGAGCTCCTACGGCTCCGCCGGCTACCCCGCCGGCGTCTACGGTCTGCAGGGCTACCTGGTGACGGTCACGTCGGCCGAGGAGAACGCCTTCGTGGCCGCGAAGCTCCAGGGACAGGGCTGGATGGGCGCCAGCGACGACGGCGACGACAAGGTGTGGCGCTGGGTCGCCGGGCCCGAGGCGGGCACCGTGTTCTTCCACCAGAACGGCTACAACGCGACCGGCCCCAACTCGTGCGGCAGCGGCGGCACCGCCGTAGGCGGCGCGTACGTCAACTGGGACGCCGGCGAGCCCAACGACTTCAGCGGCGGCTGCGCGAACGGCGAGAACTTCGCCCACTTCCTCGAGAGCGGCAAGTGGAACGACTACCCGAACTCGAACTCCAACATCGCAGGCTACGTCGTCGAGTACGGCTCGCCTGCCGAGGCCGACGCCATCGACCAGCTCACGGCCTCGAAGACCGTCGAGCTCCTGTTCGGCCCCGAGCTGACCTCGTTCTCCCCGACGAGCGCCGGGCAGGGCGAGACCGTGACGATCACGGGCTCGAACCTCACCGGCACGACCGAGGTGAGCTTCGGCGGCGTGCCCGCCTTCGACTTCACGGTCGTGGACGACACCACCGTCGAGGCGACCGTCGCCTACGGCTCGAGCGGCCCTGTCGAGGTGACCACCTCGTACGGGGAGGCCGAGCTGGCCGGGTTCGCGTTCGAGCAGCCCGAGGCCTACACGTTCGACTACCTGCCCATCGGCAGGCTCGACGGCGTCGACGGCTGGACCACCGCGCCCATCGGGGGCAGCAGCTACGGCATGCAGGTCCTCGTCCCCGGGGTCACCGCGCCGCTCGACGGCGGCAGCCAGAACACGGCGGTGCCGGGGCATGACGGCAGCCGCGCCGCACGCTTCCCCTTCGGCGGGCCGGGCGTCGGGGGTCGCGCCTACCGCGTCGACAACGCCAACTGGTCCCTGCCCGACGTCCCCGCGGGCCAGGTCACCGTCGTCGAGTTCGAGATGCTAGTCCCGACCGGGGGAGGCGGGTTCGCGCTCGGCCGCGACGCCGACGGCGACGGCACCCTCCAACAAGACGAGCAGGGGCTCGCGCTCACCTTCGTCCAGGACGAGGTCTGGCTCTCCAGGCCCGGCAAGCTCGTGTCCGCGGACCGGCCCGAACTGGCCGACAGGCTCGCGCGCTTCCAGGTCGTCATCGACCGCGGCCTGCCGGGCGGCGTCGCCCACGTGAGCTACCGCGACATCGGCACGCCCGGGAACGAGTGGCTGCAGCTCGAGGCGGAGCTCGACCTCGGCCTCGGCCAGGCGGGCGTGGACGACCCCAACGACTGGAACGCGTTCGCCATCTCCGCGGACTCGTGGGACCCGACGTTCCTCTTCGACGACCTGGGCTCCCGCGCCGTGGCCACGAGCACGCGGGCGCTCGACCTCGGCGACGTCAACGTCGGGTCCGCCTCGACGGCGCAGACCGTGTCAGTCAGCGGCCAGCGCCTCACCGGAGACCTCACCGCCACTGTCACCGGCGACTTCCTCGTGAACGGCGGGACGACCGTCGGGGGCGTGGGGGACGGCACGGTCCTCAGCGTGACCTTCCACCCGACCGCGGGCGGGACCCGCACGGGCGAGCTCGTCCTGCAAGGTGGCGACATGGCCGCGCCGCTCGTCATCGCCCTCACGGGGCAGGGCGTGCCGCCCACGATCACGAGCTTCGACCCCGCGACCGCGGCCACCGGCACGCCTGTCGTCATCTCGGGCGTCAACCTCACCGGCGCCACCGCCGTGAGGTTCGGCGGCGTCGACGCCTACTCCTTCGAGGTCGTCTCCGACACCGAGGTCCACGCGGTCCTCGGCTCCGGCGCCAGCGGCGCGGTCGAGGTCGTCACGCCCAACGGCACGGCCTCGCTGGCCGGCTTCACCGCCCTGCCCGCCGGCAGCGTCTACCTCGAGACCGACCCCGGACCGGGCCGCTACACCATGTCCGCCGACCACCCGGCGCTCGCCGACGGCGCCCTCGAGCCCGACGAGTACGCGGGCGACGTGAGCCTCGACGTCCGCGCAGGCGGCAGCCTGGCGCTGCTGCCGGCGGGCGCCGCGCTCGTCGTCGACTCCGCCGCTGACGTGGTCGTCGCGGCCGGCCTCGACGCGGGCGCGCGCGACGTGACGCTCCTCGCCGCGGACGGCGAGGTCCGGGTGCTCGCCGGCGGCGCCGTCACCGCCGACGGCGACGTCACCCTCGCCGCCGGGTCGTGGACGAACCAGGCCGGGCCCGCCGCCCTCGCCTCCAACGGCGGGCGCGTGCGCGTCTACACCGAGTCGCCCCTGAACGACCAGAACGGGGGCGTGACGTACCGGGAGCGCTTCGGCGTCGCCTACCCCGAAGACCCCCTGGTCAGCGGCGACGTCCTCTACTACCAGGCCAGCCTCGTCGAGGGGCACGTGTTCGTCGACGCCGACCTCAGCGGCGTCATGGGCGCCGGCGAGGCCGGCCTCGCGGGCGTCGCCGTCACGCTCGAGGGCGCCGGCACGAGCGTGGTCACGGACGCCGCCGGACGCTACCGCTTCATCGGCGCGCCCGCCGGCGCCTACGAGGTCGTCGTGGACGACCCGTCCGGCCACGTCGCCGTCGGCTCGAACCGCCTGCCCGTGACCCTGGCGCCGTCCGGGGTCGTGGAGGGCCTCGACGTCGGCTACCACGCCGGCGCGCGGATCGCGGGCGTGCTCTTCCGCGACGACGGCCTGGGCGGGGGCGCGGCGAACGACGGCGTGCAGGACGGGGGCGAGGTGGGCGTGGCCGGCGTGAGGGTCAGCGCCGCGCACCCCGGCGGCCTCGCCATCACCACGACGGGCCCTGACGGCTCCTACGAGCTCTTCGTCGCGGCCGGACCCGTCACCCTCACGCACGAGGGGACGACCGCCACGGGCCGCTTCGACGGCACCGCCGCGGTCCTGGCCGACTCCGGGCCGGCATACCTCGTCGTCTTCACCGCCGCCGGCGGCGCCGACTACCGCCACGACTTCGGCGTCGTGCCGGCCTCCGCGCTGACCCCGGCGCTGTCGCAAGGCCAGGTGTCGGCGCCGGGCGTCCGCTCCTACCTTCTCAGGTACCGCCCGGGCACCGAGGGCCAGGTCACGTTCGACGTGCCGCCCGGCAGGCTCGCGTACCGCCTGTTCCTCGACGCCGCCTGCGTCGGCCTGACGGGCGAGGTCGCCGTCGGGGAGGGCGCGGCGGTGTCCGTGGGCCCGAGCTGGCCGCGCGATGACGGCCGCCTGGCCGACTGCGCCCTCAGGCTCGAGGCGCACGCCGACGCCGGCACGGGCGAGGGCACCTCTGACGTCGCCACCGTCACCGCGGCCCTGCAGTGGGCGAACCAGGTCGCCTTCGACATGTCCGCCGCGACGGTGGAGACGGAGGTGGTCGGCCCCGGACGCCTGGCGATCGCCAAGGAGGGCCGCAACGTGGCCGAGGGCGGGGCGTTCTCGACCCGCTTCGAGGGCGCGCCCGGCGACGTGCTCGAGTACCGCGTCAGCTACGCGAACATCGGCACCGCCGACGTGTTCGACGTCGTCCTCAGGGCCGTCGTGCACGGTCCCACCGAGGTGATCGAGGACGCGGGCGCGGCGGTCCTGGTGTGCCCCGACGGCTCGTCGGTCGACCTCACCCTGACAGGCCCCGCGATCGCCGTCGACCTCGCCGCGACGTGCTCGCTCGAGCTCAGGCCGGCGCCGGACGGCTCCGGCGCGCCGCGCCCCGCGCTGCGGCCGGGCGAGGGCGGCACCCTCGTCTACCGCGTGCGGATCCTCTAGGCCCCGCTACCTCTCCTTCCCGCCGCGGCGCGACCGTCGAGATGGTCGCGCCGCGGTTCCTTCACCGGGGGCCGACGGCGAGGCCGGGCGCTAGAGTCACCGCAAGGCCCACAGCCTTCACTTCGACCACGTGCGGGCGCAGCCCCCGCGCGCACCCCCGGCGCGCCGGCGGGGGCGTCAGGGAGGTCGTATGAGCTCTCCCGGCAGGGGCACGATCGCCGTCCTGGGCGCGACGGGTCGCCTCGGCGGCGCCACCTCCAGGCACCTCCTCGCGGAGGGCTGGCAGGTGCGGGCCGTAACCCGCAAGCCCGAGGGTCCCAAGGCGCGGGCGTTGGCGGAAGCCGGCGCCCAGGTCGTGAGGGCCGACATGGAGGACCGCGCCGCGCTCAGGCAGGCGTTCGCGGGGGCGAGCGGCGTCTTCAACGTCCAGAACCCCATGAAGAGCGGCCTCGAGGCCGAACTGCGCCAGGGCATGAACGTGGCGGAGGCCGCGGCGGAGGCCGGCGTCGGCCACGTCGTCTACGGCTCGGCCGGCGTCGGCAGGTCGGGCACGGGCGTGGGCCAGTGGGAGTCGAAGGTCCGCATCAAGGAGGCCATGCTCTCGCGCGGCCTGCCGCTCACCGTCCTCAGGCCCATGGCGCTCATGGAGCTGATGACCGACGCCGACTTCTACCCGGCGCTGTCGACCTGGCACACGATGCCCAACCTCGCGGGGCCGGACACGAGGATCCCCTGGCTGGCCGCCGACGACCTCGGCGTCATCGCGGCGAAGGCCTTCGCCGACCCCGGCTCGTTCGTGGGGAGGGACGTCGCGCTGGCCGGCGACGTCAGGTCGGTCGAGGAGTGCCGCGCGCTCTACGCGTCGGCGACTGGCCGGGCGCCGCGGAGCTTCCGCGTGCCGGTGTGGCTG
Source organism: Trueperaceae bacterium (assembly GCA_036381035.1). Taxonomy (NCBI): domain Bacteria; kingdom Thermotogati; phylum Deinococcota; class Deinococci; order Trueperales; family Trueperaceae; species Trueperaceae bacterium. The sequence goes on from DASVDQ010000031.1 coordinate 17,302, forward strand.
TTCGAGCGCATGGCGGGCCGGGACCTCACGGCCATGTGGCGCTGGCTGAGGACGGCCGACCTCGACCTCGACGTGACGCCGACGCTGGCGCTCCACCCCGGCGCGCTGACGGTGGAGCGCTGGCTCCACGGGCGGTTCGCCGCGGCAGCTACGGCTCCGACGCCGAGCTGAGCCGCTACCGCGACGGCCTCGGCTTCACAGTCGACTTCCTGCACGGCGTGCCGCCCTTCTACGGCTCGGTGTCGCGCGGCGCCGCGACCATCCACCCGCGCTTCGTGCACGACCCGGCCGCGCTGGGGCCCGCCTCCGAGGAGGGGTCGCTGGTCGCCGCCTACGTGGAGGTCGACGACGTCAAGGCGCTCTACGCCGAGTACGTGGAGGCGGGCGTCGACTTCGCCAAGAAGCTGGGGAGAGAGGCCTGGGGAGGCTCCGACCTCATGGTCGTCGACCCCGACGGGAACGGGGTCTGCTTCGTCACCGGTCCCTGAGGTAGGCGCGGGACTCCACGACGCCGCGACCTCGGACGGGCGCTGGCCGGGCCCCGGACGCGCCGGCGACGGGCCCGACGGATGACCGGCGACGAGCCCAGCCGACATGTGATATGAATGTCACATGTCGGCGGTGGCGACGACGGAGCGCCCGGCCCCGCGACGGGCCGCACCGCGCCCCGAGGACGACGACGCGTTCTGGCGGGCGTTCGCGAGCCCGTGGCGCCGCGCGATCCTCGACGAGCTCGCCGCCGGACCGAGGACCACCGGCGAGCTGGCGGACCGCCTGCCCGACCTCTCGCGCTTCGCGGTCATGCAGCACCTCGGGGTGCTCACCGAGGCGGGCATCGTCGTCGTCGAGCGCCGGGGGCGCCACCGCTACAACCACGTCAACGCCGCCGCCCTGCGCGGGTTCTACGAGCGTTGGGTGAACCGCTACGCGGACGCCGCGGCCGGCGAGCTCACGGCGCTGCGCAGCCACCTGGAGGAGGAGCACATGTCGACGGCCACGGAGACGGTCAAGGTCCTGCGCCTCGAGAGCGAGCTGCGCTTCGCCGCCCCGCCCGAGCGCGTGTTCCGGGCGCTGACGGACCCGGACGAGGTGCTGAAGTGGTTCCCCTACACCTACGGCGAGGACCGCGTGAAGCGGATCGTCCTCGAGCCGCGCGTCGGCGGCGTGCAGTACGAGGACTGGGGCGACGGCGCGGGCCACTTCTACGGCACGGTCCTGGAGTGGGACCCGCCGCGGCGCATCACCGTGCGCAGCCGCCTCCATCCCGGCACGATCATGGACACGACCAACTCCGTCGAGCCCACCGAGTCGGGCGCGGTGCTGCGCTCCTCGCGCGTCATCGTCGGGCCGATCACGGACGAGCAGGAGCGGGGCATCCGCTTCCACGGCGACCTCGCCCGCTTCGCGGAAGCGATCCGTGCGGTCGTGGAGGGCGAGCCCAGCGCGCCAGCGCAGGGCGGCCGAGCCGGGGGGCCCGAGGTCGCCTGACCCGCGCCCAGCGGCCGGAAGCCGTGCGCCCGGGGTCGCCTGACCCGCGCCCAGTGGCCGGAAGCCGCGCGCCGGCCGGCGCTAGACTCGAGCGTGTCGGCCTACCAGTTAGGCCCCTTCGTGCTCGGCGCGCCGAGGTTCTACGCGGCGCTCGGCCTGGTAGTGCTGGTGCTCGCTGCCGAGGTGGCGGCGTGGCGGGGCAGGCTGGTCGCGCGCGGGGCGGAGCATCGCGCGCGAGCCGGACATGGTGAGGTGGCCGCTCCCGGAGAGGAGGAGCCCGCTCTTCCCGCGGAGGGGCTCGAAACTGCGCCTCCCTCCGCCGCCTGGGCGTGGAACGCCGCGCTGGCCGTCCTGGTGGGCGCCCGCCTCGGCTTCGTCCTCGAGAACCTGGGCGCCTTCGTCGCCCGGCCGCTCGAGGTGCTCCAGTTCTGGCAGGGCGGGTTCTCGCCGTGGTGGGGAGTCGGCGCCGGAGCGTTGACAGCCGCGTGGTCGGTGGCCAGGCGGAGAGTGGCCGTGGGCGCGGTCGCGCTGTCGGCGGTCCTCGCTCTCGGAGCCTGGCTCGGGGTCCCGGCGCTGCTCACCCCCGCCGAGCAGCAGGCGCGTCGCCTGCCAGGCCTCGTGCTCGAGAGGCTAGAGGGCGGCGAGCTCGACCTCGCGTCGCTGCGGGGACAGCCGGTCGTGATCAACATGTGGGCCACGTGGTGCCCGCCGTGCCGCCGCGAGCTGCCGATGCTGGCGTCGGCGGCGCGCACCTACCCCGACGTACGCTTCGTCTTCGCCGACCAGGCGGAGTCGCGCGAGGCCGTCCTGGCCTACCTGGCCGAACGCCAGGAGCTGGAGCTGCCTGACGTCGTGCTGGACGCGAACGCGAGCCTCTCCGGCGAGTTCGGCACCATCGGCCTGCCCACCACGTTGTTCTTCGACGCCGAGGGGAACCACGTGCTCACGCACGCGGGCGAGCTGTCGTCGGTGCTGGTGGTCAACTACCTGGCCGACCTCAGGCGCGGGGAGCGGTAGGCGGATGGTAGGGGGCAGGCGTCGGCGCGCCGGGGAGCGCCCAGGCGGAGAGAGGGGAGACCCGAGGGAGCCCTAGAGGTCCTTGGCCCTGAAGGCCCGCAGGCCGAGCCACGCCGGCACGGCCATCCAGGCCAGCAGCGCGCCCACGGCGAGAGCGGTGCCGCCCGCCGAGCCCAGGAACCTCCCGAACAGCGCGCCGGTGTAGCCGAGGAGCGCGGCGGTGTCGAGGCGCAGCAGCACCAGCACGCGCGACAGGTCGATGGGGTTGAGCAGCGTCAGCCCCATGACCGCGGACTCGATCGGGTACGCCTGGCCGACCACGATGAAGAACAGGACGAGCCCGTCGTAGACGATGCTCATCAGGAGCCACACGCCCAGCGCGACGCCCAGCGCCCGCGCGCGCTCCTCGTTGGCCATGCCGAGCCAGAACGCCAGGCCCGTGAAGACGACGCTCACGGCGGCGCCGGCCGCGAGCAGGCTCGTCAGCATCGCCACCTGCACCGGGGCCGCGAACGAGTAGGCGACGTAGGGCACGCCGGTGCCCACCACGAACGCTCCGGCCAGGGGCGCCGCCACGCCCACGAACTGACCCAGGTACACCGCCGGACGCGACACCGGCTGGGTGAGGATCAGCTGCACGTAGTCGCGCGTGTAGTAGCAGTGGTTCATCCCCAGCATCAGCGCCACCAGCGGGATCACGAGCAGCACGAGGTTCAGCGACGACAGGGCCGCCTGGACCGGGTCGTCGCCGAACCACAGGAGTCCCGCCGTGGCGACGGCGAAGAACAGCGTGTAGGCGACGAGCCAGCGGCTCCGCAGCAGGTCGAAGAACGCGTACTTCATGACCTTCAGGGACGTGCTCACGCGACCGCCTCCTCCGGCTGGCCGGCGCGCGGGTCGACGCGGCCCGGGCCGCTCGTGGAGACGGCCGCTCCGCCGCCCATCAAGCGCGCCAGCGCGCGCTCGAGCCGCGGCTCGCCCGTCGACGCCCGGAGCGAGTCGAGGGTCCCCCGGTACCTCACGCTGCCGTCGAGCAGGAACAGGACCTCGTCGGCCAGCTCCTCCAGCTCGCTCATGACGTGAGACGTCAGCAGCACGGTGGCGCCCCTCTCGCGCTCGAGGAGGATGCGGTCCTTGAGGCGGCTGCTGGCCACGGGGTCGAGGCCGGCGCTCGGTTCGTCGAGCACCAGCACGCGCGGCGCGAACGCGAACGTGAGCGCGGCGCTGGCCTTCTGCCTCGTCCCGCCCGACAACGCGCTCAGGGGCTTGCCGAGGTGCTCGCGCAGGTCGAAGAGGTCGACGAGCTCGTCGAGAGCAGGGGAACGCTCCCCGCGCAGGTCCTGCACCAGCTCGAGGAGCTCGCGCACCCTGAGGTTGTCGGGGAAGCGCGCCTCCTGCGGCATGTACCCCACGCGGGCGCGCACCGCCGGGTCGCCGTCCACCAGGCGTCCGCTTATCGTCACGGTCCCGGAGTCGGGACGCACCAGCCCCAGCACGCACTTCAGGAGCGTCGTCTTGCCCGCGGCGTTCGGCCCCACGACGGCCGTCACGAGGCCGGGTCGGAACTCGGCCGAGACGCCCCTGAGGACCTCGAGCCGGCCGAAGCTCTTGCTCAGGGAGTCGACGACGACCATCTGATCCTCCCCATGAGCGGCCTGTCGTCCTCGATCGCCTTGGGCGTCAGGACGGGCAGGAGGCGCTCGGCGTAGTCCATGGCCTGCGACAGCGGGCTGCGGAGCAAGACCAGCGCCTGCGGGTATGCCTCAGCCGTCAGCGCGAACAGCCTGACGGGCCGGTAGGGGACGTCGCCGACGCCGTCCCTGTCGAGGTCGTAGCCCTGGTACTGGTCCCAGTAGTTCTGGTCGAAGGAGTTGTACGACCTGTCGGCGTTCGTGGTCACGTCGAACGTGTTGCCGATGAAGTTGTTGTGGCGGACCACCGACCCCATCGAGTTCGAGAGCACGCGCAGCGCGTAGCCGTTGCGGAGGAACTCGTTGTGGCTCAGCTCGGTGCGGTTCGAGCCGTCGAAGTAGACGGCGGCCGAGTTGTCGGCGAAGAGGTTGCCGGACACCAGCGAGTCGTCGATCTCCTTGAGGAGCAGCCCGTAGGCGGCGGCGCCCCTGTTGTCGCGGAACTCGTTGCCGAGCATCGCGATGTTCTTCGAGTACATGACGGCCACGCCGGCGCCGTTGTCGCGGAAGACGTTACCCGTGAACTCGGAGTCGTTCGAGTACATGAAGTGGAGCCCGTAGCGGAGGTTGCGCTCGCTGACGTTGTCGCGCACCTCGGCGCCGCGCGCGAACTCCAGGTAGATGCCGTCGCGGTGGCCCGTGACGGTGTTGCCCGCGATGACGACGTCGTAGCCGTTCCAGACGTGTATGGCGTTGCCGGAGTACGCCTCGGACTCCGCCGCGCCCGTCAGCACGTTGCCCCTGACCTCGCAGGCGGTCGCCTTCGCCAGGTAGATGCCGAAGAACGCGTTCTCGACGCGGTTGCCCTCGATCACGCAGCCGCCCACCTCGCCCACGGCGATGGCGGCGACCTCCCTGACGTGGCTGCGCCCGGAGTCGCGCAGCACGAGGCCGCGCACCTCCACGCGGTCGGCGGCGATCGTGAGGACCTGGTGCTTCAGCTCGCCGTCGAGGACCGGCCAGCCATCGCCCACCAGGGAGACCCGCTTGTCGACGACCAGCGGCCCCTCGCGGTAGGTGCCGGCGCGCACGAGGACCGTGTCGCCGTCCTCGGCGGCCGCGAGGGCGTCGGTTATCGAGGAGTGCGCGCAGCCG
>DASVDQ010000032.1 GCA_036381035.1 Trueperaceae bacterium
GATGCGGCTCTTCGCGGTCGGCCCGGTCTCCGCGAGCTCCATCACGCCTCGGGTAGTGCCCCAATAGATCGCCATCCGCGCCTGCTTGAGCGGCATCGACTTCGCCCCGAGGTCCTGATCGTCGTCGATCAGGCCCGCGAACACGCCGCGATGCTGAGTCGTCACGAGAACGGGTTTCACTGTGTCGTCTCCTGCACTTGATCCAGCTGAAAACTCAGCGGCGATACGCCCGCCGCTCCGCGAAACGCTTGCGCACCGCCCGCATGGCCGCCTCCCACAAGTGCCGATCCCGCCGGAACTCGCCCGGCCGCTCGTTCCGCTCCAGGTACTCCCGCAGGCCCACTGAGCCGTGGGAGCGAGCGGGGGAGAGCGGGAGAAGGGTGAGGGTGGTCATGGCGCCTTCGGCCTCGTGATCGAGCGGCAGGCCAGTCACGCCGCTGTGGCACTTCAGGTAAGTGCCTGCGCCGGTCTTTCGCTCAATTCCGGGCTGGGTCATGGCTGCGGCTCCCGTGTCAAGATTTGCATTCTGCGCCAATTGACAAATGGCGTCAAGCGCCAAATTACAAAATCTTCAACCGGGGCCGCCGAGCGGCTTTACAGAATCAGTCGGCTTGGCGATCTAGCAGGTAGCCGGCGTAATCCAGCAAACGCTGGCGCTGCTCAGGGCTCAGCATTGCTGACAGAGCCAAGAGTTGGCCAGTGTCGTCGGAGTCGTCGGAGCCGCGCTCGGCGAGCGTCCATAACGACGATACGCTGACGTTCAGCGCGGTCGCTATGGCTCTGAGCTGCCGTTCCGGCGGATCCTGCATGCCCCTCTCGACGCGAGAGAGGTTGCTTGGATCGGTGCCGGCGGCGGCTGCCACGTCCTCGAGCGTCCTTTCTTGGGACTTCCTTACCTTCCTGATCGCCCAGCCGATACCGCGTGTTGCGGTGCTCGTGGGCATGCGCCGCACTTTCGGCAATTGAGTCTCAACCCGCAATGCGGGACGCGCCAATTTGGCGGTTGACTCAAATTGGCAGGTAGCGCAAACTTCCGGCATGGCCAAAAAGACGATGACGCTTCGGGAGGCTCGGTTAGCCCGCAAGGAAACGCTGGTCGAAGTGGCCGAGGCAGTGGGTACCGACGTGAGCAACCTCTCTCGAATTGAGAGGGGTGCGCAATTGCCGTCGAGGGACCTGGCGAGAAAACTGTTCGAGCATTTTGATGGTGCCGTCGAGCTCGGTTTGATCTACGACCCCGAGCACCGCGTCGCTAGTTGATTGTTGTTGAAGGGCAGCCTAACCGCTGCCCTTCTTTTTGGCGTCGGGCCAGCCGTTATGTCGTGCCGGCGGACATTAGGTGAAGCGGCTATTTAACCGATCCACGTAATGCACATCGCTTACGTCAACTCAGAAAAAGTAAAACGCGCGCCGCACGCGCAGGGGGAGAGCATGAATACGAGTCACGTGCAAAAGC
>DASVDQ010000033.1 GCA_036381035.1 Trueperaceae bacterium
GGCGTCGAGGGGGGCCTGGAAGAGCCCGTTGCACGGGTAGTTCTTCAGCCACACGCCGTCCGTCGCCCACTCCTCGCCGAGCCCGGCGGTGATGGCGGAGAGGTCCGGGTTGCCCTCGGCGAACGTGGCGTACACGCCGAACTCGCCCTCCAGGACCTCGCGGGGCCCGGTGAAGCCCTCCCGCGCCAGGAGCGCGGCCGTGACACCTAACTCTGCGGCGCGGCCGGCGTTGAGCCTCCTGGCCATCGAGCCCTCCTTGTGGGCCTGCATGGTGCCGAAGGCGTGCGAGCCGGCGATGCCGAGGGCGTGCGCGGTCCGTTCGGCGTCGAGCCCGATGGCTCTGGCGGCGCCGGCGGCGGACCCGAACACGCCGAAGACCGTGATCGGGTAGAGGCCCCGCTCGGGCCACGGCGTCGCGGTCTTGTCCTGTCCGTAGCTGACGCGGACGCCGACCTCGTAGCCGGCGATGACTCCGGCCAGGACGTCGGCGCCGGTGGCGCCCACGGCCTCCCCGGCGGCGAACGCCGCCGGCGCCGCGATCGCGAAGGGGTGGCCGTCGCCCCTGACGTGCATGTCCTCGTACTCGAAGCCCATCGCCAGCGTGCCGGACGCCAGCGCGGCGGCGGGCGCGGAGACGCGATGCCGCGTGCCCAGCACCTGCGACGCGGCCGGCCCCGAGCCGTGGGCGAGGGCGTACCTCGTAACCGCCTCGCCCCACGGGGTGCGGGACGCCACGAAGCTGGCGATGCCGTGCTGGTCGAGGAGCATGCAGAGGGTGCGGTCGACGACGCGGTCGGGAACGTCGGCGAGGCGCAGGCCAGAGGCGAAGGCGGCGAGCGTCCTAGTGGGCATGGGGCGGTCGGGTCCGTTCGTGGCTCATGGCGCGTAGGGCTGGAGGAACCACTGCGTGGGGATCTCGCGGCCGACGCCGGCCCGCGCCGCCGCCTCCATGAGGGCGGCGCCTACGGCGGCGAACTGGACGGCCGCGCCCATGTTGATGAAGAGCGAGACCTCGTCAGCCGAGGTCCTGCCCCTGGCCCGTCCATCGATGAGCTCGCCGAGGGTGGGCATCTTCGCCCAGTGCGCCCGGTTGTGCCACCAACCGGGCTGGAACTCGTCCTCGTGGACGTCCTCGGCGAAGCCGTCGGCGATGACGGTGTAGGACAGCTTGGGATCGTGGTGGCGCGAGGCGGCCACAGTGGTCGCGGACGCCAGCAGCTCCTCCCCGACCTCCTGCATCGAGATCACGCTCACGTGGGTCCCGGGCGAGAGCCACTCGGCCCGCAGCACCGGGGTCCGCGAGTTCGTCGCGGCGTGCACGATGTCGGCGCCCGCCACCGCCTCCTCGGCCGAGCTCACGGGCCTCACGTCGGCGTCGATGACGGCGTCCAGCCGGCTCGCCAGCTCCTCGCGGTTCCGCGGCGTGGGGCTGAAGACCCGCACCTCGCGCAGGTCGCGCACGCGGTCGAGGGTAAGGACCTGCGCCTCCGCCTGCCAGCCGGCGCCGATGATGCCCGCCACGTGCGACTCCGGCCGCGAGAGGTACTTCGTGCCCAGCGCGGACGTCGCGCCCACGCGCATCCTCTGGACGACGCCGTCCGGCATCAGCGCCTTGGGCTCGCCCGTGTCGGTGTCGAAGAGGATCACGAAGCCGCAGTAGAGGCCGCCCGCGGCGGCCGGGTGCTTCTTGCGCCTGAAGCCGCCGTCCACCTCGGGCCAGTACAGGACGTCGGACTTGACCCTCAGGCTGGCGGTCTTCATCCGCGGCACGGTGCCGCTCTGCACCTCCAGCCCGTGGTAGGCATGGCCTGGCCTGGCGCCCGGGACCTCCGCGTCGGTGAGGCGGGCCAGGACCACCTCCCGGCCCGCCATGTTCACCGCCTGGCCGTGCCCGAGCTGGCCGAAGACGGCCTCGAGCGCGTCGAGGCAGAGCTGCGGCGTGAGGACCTGCTCGATCTCGTCGCTATCCAGCAGCAGCACGAACGCCCGCCTCGCTCAGGTGCGCGTGGCCCGGGCCCGCTCGGCCGCCACGGCGTGGGGCACGATGCCCACGAAGAGGCAGCGCAGCCGTCCGGTCGAGGTGTTGACGAGCTCGTGCTCGCAGCCCTGGCCGAACCAGACGGCCAGGCCCTCGCGGCAGGCGATCTCGTCCCCGTCGGCGGTGAGCGTGCCCTCGCCCTCGAGGATGTAGAAGAGCTCCTCCCTGTCGGGGTGCGCGTGCGCGGCGATCCTGCCGCCGGGCGGCAGCTCCGCGATGCCGAACGAGAACAGCGGCGAGCTCTCGGGGAGGTACTCCCCGAGCGGTAGGTCCCGCCTGGTGCCTATCACCGCCCTGACGGTCGAGATGCCGTCCGGGTACTCGCGTTCCACGGTGTCCTGCCAGGTCGAAACCCGGTACCTCATCCGCGCCTCCCCTCGGTCGTCGGGTCACTCGTCCCCGCCGGTGAGCCTGATGGTCTCTCCCCAGAAGTTGTTGTTGGCCCCGAAGACGAGCGACTCGACGGGGTCGCGCCACGCCCCGACGAACGTCTGGAGCGACAGCGGGATGATGGGGAGGTCCGCCATGATCTGCGCGTGGGCCTGGTGGTACAGCTCCGCCCTGGTGGCGGCGTCGGACACGCCCCTCGCCTGCTCGATGAGGTCGTCCACGCCGTCGTACCCGAAGTAGTTCGACCCGCCCGGCGGCTCAGACGACGAGTGGAACAGGTCCGTGAAGAGCAGGTTCGGGTCGCCGGGGCGGCCGACCGAGGTCACGGTCACGTCGAAGTCGAAGCTGTTGCGGCGGTCGAACGCGGCCGTGGCCTCCATGCCCTCGAGGGTCACCTGGAGGCCGACGTCCTGCCAGCAGGCCGCGACGATCTCCGCCAGGATGCTCTCGGGCACGCGGTTCTGGAACATGATCGTGACGGGGAACCCGTCGGGGTAGCCCGCCTCCGCCAGCAGCTCGCGCGCCCTCTCGGGGTCATAGGGGTAGGTGGGGGCCCCGTCGATGGCGTCGTCGGCGTAGACGACGTCGGTGGGCAGCTCCATGCCCACCAGGGCCTGGTCGATCAGCTCCTTGTCTATCGCGTGGGCGAGCGCCTGGCGCACGAGGACGTCCTGGGTGGGCTCGAAGTTGGGGCTGAAGGCGATGTGCCTCACCGAGTCCGTCATGACCGTCCGCGACGTCTCGATCTCCGGGTCCTCGGCGAGGGCGGCGGCGACCTCGGGGTTCCCGCGCGTCTGGATGATCTGGAACTCGTCGGCGCGGAGGGCCTGGAGGGCCACGGACTCCTCGCCGATGTGCCGGAAGATCAGCGTGTCCACCTCGGGGCGCCCCCTGAAGTAGTCGTCGAAGGCCGTCAGGACCACGTCCCCGGCCTCGGTGAGCTCGACGAACTCGAACGGTCCGGTGCCGATGGGCTGCGTGGCGAACGCCTCCCCGCGTTCCTCGACCGCGGTGCGCGAGACGATGAGGCCCGGACGGTAGGCGATCACGGTCGCCAGGAACGACGCGTCGGGCTCGGCGAGGGTGAGTCGCACCGTGTGGTCGTCGACGGCGGTCAGCTCGGTGACGTTGGCGAGGTCGCTGGCGAACGAGGCCTCCGGGTCGTCCATCTGGCGCTGGAGGCTGAACACGACGTCGTCGGCGGTCAGCTCGCCGTAACCGCCGTGGAACTGCACCCCCTGCCGCAGGTGGAAGGTGTAGGTCCTGCCGTCCTCGGAGACCTCCCAGCTCTCAGCGAGGTCGGGCTCGAGCTCGCGACCGGCCGAGCCCGGCACCCACCGGACCAGCCAGTTGAAGACGTTGGGGTAGACGAACCAATCGGACGTGTAGCGCCAGTAGGCGGGGTCGTAGATGCCGCCGGCCCGGGCGTACTGCAGCCGGGCCACGATCGTCGTGCCGGAGTCCTGCGCGGACCCCGTCACGAACAGTCCCGCCGAACCTATGAGCAGCGCCGTCAGCGCCGCGCGCGAAAGCGACCGCCAGTTCACTATCTGCTCCTCTCCACGGTGGAACGGACTCCCCGCCTGAACCTGGGCATCACCTCCTCGGCGAACGCGGCTATGGCCTCCGGACTCGCCCTAGTCAGCGAGACGTCCGTGGCGCCCAGCGCCACGAACCTCGCGACCTGCTCCTGGACCTCCTCGAGGCTGCGCGGCGCGCTGGCGGCAGCGGAGGCGGCCCTGCCGCGCTCGTGCGCCGAGGCGCCGGCGGAGCGAGCGACCTGCTCGACCCGTCGATGGGCGCGCCCCGCCCTCGGCCCGATCGCCATGAGGTTCACGCCCACCGCGAGGCGGAGCTCGCCCGGGTCCCGGCCCGCCGCCTCGCAGTGCGCGGCGAGGACATCCCGCCGGTGGGCGAAGAACGTGAACTGGTCGAAGGCGTGGCCGTCAGGAGCGGCGCCAGGGTTGCCGAAGCTGGCACCGTCGGCGTACCTGGCCGCGATGCGCAGCGTCCGCTTGACGCCGCTGCCGCCGATCCACAGCGGCGGACCCGGCTCCTGCAGCGGACGGGGCGCGCAGACCGCGTCCCTGAGGGCGTAGTGCGTCCCGTCGAAGCAGACGGGGCCGCCGGTCCACAGCAGCCTGATGACCTGGACCGCCTCCTCCAGACGGTCGAGCCTGCCGCGGGGAGCGGGCCACTCGTAGCCGTAGGCCTCGGCCTCCTCACTCTTCCAGCCCGCGCCCAGGCCGAGCTCCAGCCGGCCGCCGCCGGCGCGGTCCAGGGTGGCCGCCATCTTCGCCAGCAGCGCCGGCGGGCGGTACACCGCGCACAGGACGCTGGTGTGGAACCGCACCCGCTCGGTCAGCGCGGTGAGCATGCTCAGCACCGTCCAGCTCTCCAGGAACACGCCGCCCTCGCCGCGCATCAGGTGGTCGTCGACGGTCACGAAGTCGAAGCCGAGCTCCTCGGCGAGCGCGGCGGTTCGCCTCACGGACGCGAAGCTGACCTCCGGGTGCACGGCGTAGTCCCACAGGGGGAGCTGGACCCCGAACCTGAGGGGATGACGAGCGGCCACCGCCGGCATCACCTTCCGCCACCGAGGACTGTCCCCCCTGGGTAGACGCGGAGTACCGCCACGGCAAGCTCCCTACTCACCTGAGACGACGGGTATACGGCTGTATACTACTGCATGTACTGTAACAACGCGGCCCACGAGCGTCAACCGGCCCTTCTCTCGCGCGGCCACGGGGCCGCGCGGCACGCCGCGTCCGCTGGGGCTCGGCGGCCCCCGGCGCCTGGGCGACCCGCGGACGCGGCGGCCCGGGCGAGCTAGGGCCGCGGGTCCCTCAGCGGACCGCCGCCGCCGACCCCTTCTCCAGCAGGTAGTCCTCCGCCGCCTTCACGGCCCTCATCCCGTGGTGGTACGCGGGCATGCCGGCGAGCCACAGCACGATGCCCACCGCGTCGTGGATCTCCTGCGGCGTGGCGCCGGCGTCCACGGCGATGCGCGCGTGGCCGACGGGGTCCTTCTTCAGCGCGGCCTCGACAGCGATGATGATGAGCTCCTGGACCTTCTTGCTCAGCGTGCCCTCGGGCGGCTCCTTGAGCGTCGCCTTGCGCAGGAGGTAGAAGGCCTCGAGGGCGTCGGGGTTGTACCTCTCGAGCGAGGCCACGCTGATGGGCTCCTTGCCCATCGCCTCCTCGAAGTACCGGCGGATCTCCTCGCGGCGCTCCTCCCACGGGCGCTCCGGCCTCTCACCTGGCATGCTCGGCTCCCTCCCTCGCCCGCGGCGCCGCCCCGCCGAGCGCCGCCAAGTAGGCCTCCACCTCGGCCAGCGTGACGACGTCCGCGTACTTGGCGTCGAGGTCGAACAGGCTCACGAGGCGCGAGGCCTGCCCCCTGTCGAAGGTGCACTCCTCCACGACCGCCACGTGGAAGTTCGCCGCCGCGGCGTCCACGGCCGTGGCGCGCACGCAGCCGCTCGTCGTGCCCCCGGTGATCAGCAGCGTGTCGACGGAGAGCCCGTTGAGGACCGACAGCAGCGGCGTCTCCGCCAGGGCGGAGGCGTGCGGCTTCTCGATCACGAGGTCTCCCAGCCGTGGCGCGATCTCCGCGACGATCTTCCGGCCCTGCTCGACCCGCTCAGGCGCCAGGTCCTCGCGGCGCTTCGGCAACCGGCGCCGGCTCCGGGCCGCGGCCCCGACGGAGCCGCCCAGGTTCGTGGTGTAGACGACCGGCACTCCCACCTCCCTGGCGAGGCCGAGCAGCCCCACCAGCCTGTCGACGACGGACCACGCCTCCTCGCCGGTCGACTGCGGCCACGACTCGACGGACTCGAGGATGGGCGCGCGCTCGCCGACGAACGCGTAGTTGACGTCGATGACCAGGAGGGCCGGGCGGGCGCCGAACCCCACGCGCTGGCCGTACCCCGCGGAGGCGAACACGGCGCGGTCCCTCACCGTGAGCACCCGCTCCCAATCGGACCTTGGCATGATGCCCTCCTCTCGACGCGACCGGCTGCCGGCCGCCTACAGGCTCGGGATGACCTCCTCGGCGAAGCGCCTCATCGCCTCGGGGCTCGCCCGCGTGACGCTTATCGACCTGGCACCGAGGGCGATGAAGCGGCGGACGTGGTCGATGCACTGCTCGACGGACTGGATGGCGTGCTGCATCCCGGCCAGCAGGCGCTCGCGCTCGGGTCCCGAGAGGCCGCGCTGGCTGGCCGCAGCCTCCAGGCGCCGGCGCACCTCGTCGCGGTCGCGGCCCCACAGCATGAGGTTCACGCCGGCGGACAGCGTCAGCTCCGACGGGTCGCGCCCGACTTCGCGGCAGTGGGCGAACAGCACGCCCTTCTTGTGCTCGAAGTAGCTGAAGACGTCCATGCCGGCGCCGCTGCCGATGCCGGGGGCCGCGAAGTTCGCCCCCGTCGCGTAGCGAGCGGCGATCCTCAGCGTGCGCTTCTCGCCGCCCCCGCCGACCCAGATGGGCGGGTGCGGGCGCTGCGCCGGCTTCGGGGCGCAGACCGCGCCGCCGAGCGTGTAGTACCGGCCCGTGAAGTGCGCGACGTCCTCCGTCCACAGCGCCCTGATCACCTGCAGGGCCTCCTCGAGCCTGTCCATCCGCTCCTTGGTCTCGGCCCAGGGCAGCCCGTAGGCCTCGGCCTCCTCCCTCTTCCAGCCGGCGCCGATGCCCAGCTCGTAGCGTCCGCCAGCGGCCGCGTCGAGCGTGGCGGCCATCTTCGCCAGCAGGGCGGGCGGCCGGTACATGTTGCAGAGGACCGAGTGCTGGAAGCGGACGCGCGACGTCAGCGCAGCGAGCATGGAGACGGTCGTCCAGGACTCGTAGAAGACGCCGCCCTCGCCGCGCATGAGGTGGTCGTCCAGCGAGACGAAGTCGTACCCCAGCTCCTCGGCGAGGAGGGCCGTGTCGCGGATGACGGGGAAGCTGACCTCGGGGTGGACGTTGTAGTCCCAGAGGGGGAGCTGCACGCCGAAGCGGACGTCGTCTGCCTGTGCGTTGGCGCTCATCCGGGACGTGTCCTCTCGACGCGCCGAGGGCGGGCGGGGCCAGGAGGCCGAGGCTGGCGACGCGGGACCGCTGAGGGCGCTGCGTCTGTATACAGCCGGATACAGCGATGGTCAGGCGAGTCTACAGGGGCGTCCCTGGGGTGTCAATCGCGCGGTGGGACCGGGTGCGCTACGACCCTCCCCTCACCGCCTCCTTCAGCTGCGGCAGCGCGCCCACGTGGTAGGCCGTGTGCCCGTAGCTCGACAGCGCCCCGTTCATGGCCGTCTCGTCGCGCCGGTACTGCTCGGCGGCGGCGTCGGCCAGCAGCTCGTAGCCGGCGCGCCTCGGCTGGGCCCGCAGGCCTTCCCACTCGGGCGCCGTGACCGTGCGCGCCGCCGCGCGGTCCGCTCAGCGCTTCGTGAGCTCGACCCAGCCGTTGGGCACGGCGCCGCAGTCGGAGACGTAGCCGCCCTCGAGGCGGTCGCCCTTCTGCTCGGCGAGGAGCTGGAAGGAGCAGTCGGGCACGCTGGTGGCGGTCAGCTCCAGGAGCACGAGCGCGTCGGCCATCCCCGAGACGGTCCCCTGGGCGAGCGCGCCGGGCAGGCTCGACTCCCACGTGCCCGCGACCGTGGCGCCGGAGACCTGGAGGTCGAGGAGCAGCACGCCGGTCGCCTCGCCCTCCACGGGCTCGTAGGTGCCCGTCCAGGTGCCGGCGAGCGAGACGTCGCCGAGCAGGCCGCAGCCGGCGAGCAGGGCCGCGAGCAGGGCCGCGAGCAGCAGCGCCGCCGCACCGCGGGCCGGGAGCACCGCCGCACCGCGGGCCGGGGGACGCCTCACGCCTTCCCCACCGCCTTCCCGCCGGGGCCGATGCTCGGCCTGTGGGCGCCGAGCTCCTCGAGCGTGCGCGCGATGGCCTCGGGTCCGTAGCCGAGCTCCTCGTGCTGGGCGCGCGGGTCGCCGTGCGGGACGACGCGGTCCCTGACGCCGAGGCGCACGACGGGCACCGCCACGCCGCCCTCGGCGAGCGCCTCGAGGACGGCCGAGCCGAGCCCGCCGACGATCGTGTGGTCCTCGACAGTGACCACGGCCCTGGCCAGCGAGGCGAGCTCGAGCAGGAGTCGGGAGTCGAGCGGCTTGACGAAGCGCCCGTCCACGACGCCGACCTCGGGGCGTCCCTCGGCCGCCGCCAGCGCGTAGGCGACCGTGGGTCCCAGTCCGACGACCCACACCGCGCGTCGCCTGTCCTCCGGCTCCTTGAGGACCTCCCAGGTGCCCCACTCGACCTCCCGCCAGTCGCTCACCGGCGCGTCGTCGAGGACGGGCACGCCGCCTCGCGGCCAGCGGATCGCCTTCGGGCCGCCGAGCCGCAGCGCGGCCTTCAGCATCCCGCGCATCTGGTCCACGTCGCGCGGCATCGCGACGCTCATGTTGGGGACCGTGCGCAGGTAGGAGAGGTCGTAGATGCCCTGGTGGGTGGCGCCGTCGCCGCCCACGAGGCCGGCGCGGTCCACGGCGAACACGACGTCGAGGCCCTCGATGCAGACGTCGTGGATCACCTGGTCGTAGGCGCGCTGCAGGAACGTCGAGTAGATCGCGACGATGGGCTTCTCGCCCCGCAGCGCCAGTCCCGCGCCCACGGTCACGGCCACGTCCTCGGCGATGCCGACGTCGATGTAGCGGTCGGGGTGCGCCTTCGAGTACTCGACGAGGCCGCTGCCCTCGCGCATGGCCGGCGTGATCACCCACACGCGGTCGTCCTGGTCGGCCAGCTTGGTGGCGGCGTCGCCGAAGGCCGTCGACCAGGTGGCGCTGGTCGCCTTCGCCACGGGGTTGTCCGGGTCGAAGCTCGAGGCCCCGTGCCACGCGATGGGATCGGACTCGGCGACCTTGTAGCCCTTGCCCTTGCGGGTGACGATGTGCAGCATCGTCGGTCCGTCGAGCTGCCTGATGTGGTCGAGGTAGTAGATGAGCTGGTCGATGTCGTGGCCGTCCACGGGGCCGACGTAGCGCAGGCCCATGGCGTGGAACGGGTTGTTGCTGGCCGGGTCGAAGAAGCGGCGCGTCGCCTTCTTGGCGCGGCTGGCGACGTCGGCGAGCGGCGCCCACAGCCGGGTGAGTGCCGCCTTCGAGCGGTCCTCGGCCTCCTGGAACCAGGGCTGGACCTGCAGCGTGCGCATGTAGTGGTTGATCGCGCCGACGTTCTCGCTTATCGACATCTCGTTGTCGTTCAGCACGATCGTCATGCGCGGGCGCACGTGGCCGATCTGGTTCAGGGCCGCCAGGGCCATCCCGCCGGTCAGCGCGCCGTCGCCGATGACGGCGACGACCTCGTAGGGGGCCTGCCTGGCGTCGCGGGCCAGCGCCATGCCCAGGGCCGCGGCGAGGCTGGTGGAGGCGTGCCCGACCGTCAGCGCGTCGTGCTCGGACTCGCTGACGGCGGTGAAGCCCGCCAGGCCGCCCGGCTGCCTTATCGTCTCGATGCGGTCCGCCCTGCCGGTGAGGATCTTGTGGCCGTAGGTCTGGTGGCCGACGTCCCAGACGATCCTGTCGACGGCGGAGTCGTAGATGTAGTGCAGCGCGACCGTCAGCTCCACGGCGCCGAGGCTCGAGGCCAGGTGCCCGCCCGCGATCGAGCAGACCCGCACGATCTCGCTGCGCAGCTCCTCGGCGACGCGACCGAGCTCGCTCTGCGGCAGGCGCTTGAGGTCGGCCGGCGACCTGATGCCGGCCAGCAGCGAGTCGGTCTCGCGGCGCCGCGTCACCGCTGGGCCGCCCCGGGCAGCGGCACGTTCGTGGCCACGAGCAGCTGGCCGGTCCTCAGCATCACCTCGCCCAGGTAGGGCGCGTACCAGAACTGGCGCGAGCTCTCCTCCGCCACGGTGCCGTCCTCGATGAGGCGCGTGGTGAGGTCGACGACGAACACGTCGAGCGAGCCGGCGGGCACCTGGACGGTGCGCTCGTCGATGACCGTGTAGACGTACTGGACGTGGCTCACCTGGGGCGGCGAGCCGTCGCCGAGGCTGAGGGTGATGTCGGTCTCGCCCGACCACAGGCTCCCGACGCGCAGGGTCTCCGGCGCCGGGAACTCCTGCAGGGGCGGGTCGTACTCGATGGTCGTGATGCCGAGGCGCACCTGGCTGTGGAGGTAGACGCCGTCCGGCCTGAACTGGCGGTAGGACCGCTGCTCCCAGCCTGGGCGCAGCTCGCGGAAGCTGATCCACACCCCGCCGTCGACGACGGCGGGCCCCTCGACTACGACGCTGGCGCGCGGGTCGGAGAGGCGCGCGCCCTCCGGCAGGTACTCCCACACGGCGCCCGTCTGGTGCGGGTAGTAGGTGGGAGGCTCGGAGAGCTGCCGCACCTCCACGCGCTCGTCGCTCCCCGACGCCGGGGAGCAGGCCACGACCGTCAGCGCGAGCAGGGTGGCGCCGGCTAGGAGCGCGCGCTTGGGCGTAAGCATGGTGACGAGTCTACCGCGGTGCCGCCGCCCAACCCTTCATGGAGGCGCGCTCCCGGCGTCGGTCGCGCGGGTCCGGCAGGCGTCTTCGGGACACGCGCGCCGGCCGCCCTGGTACCGTCCTCACATCCCCGCGCCGATGTCGCGCCTCACGAGCGCGCCCTCGAACCGCACGGCGTCGACGAGCCGGTAGGCGCGCCGCACCGCCTCCGCCACGGTGGCGCCGATGCCCACGGCGTTGACCACGCGTCCGCCCTTCGACACCGGCGGCCTGCCGTGGAGGCCGGCCGAGAACAGCAGCGTGCCCTCGGGCAGCTCCCGCGGCAGGCCCACGGGCACGCCGACCTTCGGCGAGCCGGGGTAGCCGGGCGCCGCCATGACCACGCAGGCGGACGCCCCCGGCGCCACGCGCACCTCGACCTCGGCGAGCCTGTCCTCCGCCACGGCCCGGAACAGCTCGCCGGCGTCGCTGGCCAGGAGCGGCATGAGGACCTGCGTCTCGGGGTCGCCGAAGCGGCAGTTGAACTCGAGGACCTTGAAGCCGTCCTCGGTGCGCATGACGCCCACGTACAGCACGCCGGAGTAGGGCACGCCGTCGGCCCGCAGGCCGCGCATCACCGGCTTCACGACCTGCCGCTCCAGCGCCTCGCGCTCCTCGGCGCTCAGCGGCACCGGCGCCACGGCGCCCATGCCGCCGGTGTTCGGTCCCCTCCCGCCGTCGTAGGCGCGCTTGTGGTCGCGCGACGGGGGCAGCGCCACGTGGGTGTTCGCGTCGACGAGCAGGGTGACGCTGATCTCGGGCCCCGCGAGCCGCTCCTCGAGCACGACCTCGGCGCCCGGCTCCTGGAAGATCGCCTCTACGGCCGTGCGCGCCTCTTCGAGCGTCTCGGCCACGGTCACGCCCTTGCCGGCCCTGAGGCCCGAGTCCTTCACCACGATCGGCGCGCCCACCCGCTCGAGGTGCGCCAGGGCGTCGTCGAGGTCGTCGAAGCCGGCGAAGCGCGCCGTGGGCACGCCGTGCCGCTCCATGAACTCCTTGGCGTAGCGCTTGCTGCCCTCGAGGCGGGCGCCCGCGGCGCCGGGGCCGAGGACCGCGTAGCCGTCGCGTCGCAGCGCGTCCGCCCAGCCCGCCACCAGGGGCGCCTCCGGCCCGATGACGACGAGGTCGGGCCGCTCGGCGTCGGCCACGATCCTCACGCCGCGCTCGTCGCCGGCGCCGCCGATGACGCGCGCCGCGTTCTCCATGCCGTCGTTGCCGGGCACGACGACGACGTCGCTCACCGACGGCGAGCGGTCCAGCGCCCAGCAGAGGGCGTGCTCGCGCCCGCCCGAGCCGACGACGAGGACCTTCACGGCGTCATCCCCCCTCTCGGGACCGGCGGGCGAGGGCCGGTCGGGCCGGGGACGTTCACGGTCGCACCTCCCCACGCAGGACCAGTCTCACGGCCTCAGGGTACGCGACGTGCTCCTCGCGCAGCACGCGCTCGGCCAGCGTCTCCTCGGTGTCGCCGGGCAGCACGGGCACGCGCCGCTGCACGATCACCTTGCCGGTGTCCACGCCGGCGTCCACGAAGTGCACGCTGCAGCCCGACTCGCTCACGCCCTCGGCCAGCGCCTGCCTGTGGGCGTGGAGGCCGCGGTGCTTGGGCAGCAGGCTGGGGTGCACGTTCAGGAGCCGGCCGTGCCAACGACCCACGAACCAGGGCGAGAGCACGCGCATGAAGCCCGCCAGGCAGGCGAGGTCCACGCCGCGGTCGCCGAGCAGCTCGTCGAGGCGCGCCTCGAAGCCCTCGCGCGTGTCCCACGGCACGTGCACGGCCTCCACGCCAGCCTCCCGCGCCCTGGCCAGGGCCGGCGCGCGCTCCTTCTCGCCCGCCACCAGCACGACCTCGGCCTCCGGTCCGCCGGGCGGGAACGACGCGAGCAGCGAGGCCAGGTTCGAGCCGCGGCCCGAGGCGATGACGGCCAGCCGGGCCGGCCGCCCCAGCGGGAAGCCCACGCTAGCCCCTGCCGCCCGCCGACGCGGCCCGCGCCGCCTCGACGCGCTCGGGGTGCAGCTTCGTGAGGTAGCGCTTGAGCCCCGCCGCGTTCATGGCCGCGTCGGAGGTCAGCTTGTAGCGGTGCGCGATGCCCGGGGGCACGCGGGCCGCCGCCAGCTCGGCGTCCTCGAACGCCTCCATGCGCCGCGCGAGCGCCTCGTCGCCCTCGCCGACGGCGAGGCCCCTGAGCAGCTCGGCCTCCCAGGCGCGCATCACGCCGGGGTAGGCCTCGAGGTGCGCCCTGGCGTCCGGCACGGGCCCGAAGTGCGAGAGGACGAGGCGCGTCGGCCCCAGGGCGAGCTGCCTGCGCACGGAACCCTCCTTGAGCTCGATGTCGAGCTCGGGCGGCGCCAGCGCCGGCCTGATCACGCCGGCGCCGGGCAGCACGACGCCGGCCGAATCGCCGCAGAACAGCGTGCCGTCGGGCAGCAGGTAGGAGACGTGGTGCGAGGCGTGCCCCGGCGTGTGCACGACCCGCACGTCGAGCCCGCCCACGTCGTGGCTCTCGCCGTCCCGCACGGCGACGACCCGCCCCGCGGGCACCGGCAGCATCTCGCCCCACAGCGTCGACAGCGCGTCGCCGTAGACGCGGTGGGCGCTGGCCATCAGCCGGCTGGGGTCGACGAGGTGCGGCGCGCCGACCTCGTGCACGAGCACCGTGGCGCCGGTGCGTCGGGCGAGGGCGCCCGCAGCGCCGGCGTGGTCGAGGTGGATGTGCGTGAGGAGCAGGTGCGTGACGTAGCGCTCCTCGACCCCGAGGGCGCGCAGTCCCGCCAGCACCTCGGGCAGCGTGACGCCCGGGCCCGTCTCGACGAGCGCGTGGCCGCCGTGGGGCAGGGCGACGACGAAGACGCCGATGGTGCCCGGGTGGCCGTGGTGCAGCGTGTCGATCAACCAGACGCCGCCGCCCAGGTCGCGGACGCGCGGGTAGTCGGGCAGCGGCGGACGCAGCGGGGCCTCCCCCGACGTGGCGCCCACCTCGCCCTCGGCGTCGCTGCGCGCCGTCACCCGGCCGCGTCCTCCCCGCCCGCCTCGGCCTCGAGTACGGGCGCGGCGGCGTCCTCCTCGTCGGCGACCTGGTTCACGAGCGTGCCGACCCCCTCGACCGAGACCTCGATGACGTCGCCGACGTTGAGGCGCCCCACGCCCTCGGGCGTGCCCGTGAGCACCAGGTCGCCGGGGCTCAGGGTCATGAACGTCGAGATGTACGCGAGGACGTCGGCCACCGGGAAGATCATGTCGCTGGTGCGGGCCTCCTGCCGCACCTGGCCGTTGACGACGGTGCGGACGCCGACGTCGCGCGGGTCGACGTCGGTCTCCAGCCACGGGCCCACCGGGCAGAAGCCGTCGGCCGACTTGCCGCGCACCCACTGGAGGTCGGAGCGCTGCTTGTCACGCGCGGTGACGTCGACGGCGCAGGTGTAGCCGGCCACGTGGTCGAGCGCCTCCTCCGGCGAGACGTTGCGCAGGCGCTGGCCGATGACGACGGCCAGCTCCCCCTCGTACTGCAGGTCCTGCGTCCACGAGGGGTACGGGATGTCGTCGCCGGGGCCCGCGAGCGTGTTCAGGCCCTTGAGGAACAGCCCCGGCTCCTTGGGCAGGTCGGTGCCGCCCACGGGCATGTTGCCCATCTCGCGGATGTGCGCGGCGTAGTTGCGGCCCACGCACACGATCACGCTCGGCTCGCACGGCGGCAGCAGCGTGACCTCGCTTATCGACACCTCGGTGCCGTCAGGGCGACCTAGCATCGACGTGAGGCGGCGCACCATGCCGCCCTCGACCTCACCCCAGCTGATCCCGTCGTAGCTCCGGTAACGGACCAATCGCATGTCGCTCCTCCCGGCTACGCGCCCACCAGGTCGGTGAGCTCGTGCCACTCCTCCATCAGTTCGAGCAGGCGCGCCTCCAGCGCGGCGTGGCGCTCCCCCAAGGCGGCGATGACCTCGGCGCGGGTGGGCGGCGGCCCCGCCCGCGAGGCGAGCTCGGGGACCAGCGCGATGGCGTCGTCATCGAGGCTCGAGAGGCCCCCGCCGATGCGCTCCAGCTCGTCCTCCACCTCGGCGATGCGAGCCTCGAGCTCCGCGAGGTCCCGCCTCAGACGCCACGGGCTGCGTCCGGCGAAGCGTCCGCCCGCCGGCGCCCGTGGAGCGGCCGGACGGGCGGGCCCTGCGGGCAGCGGCTGCGCCACGGCGTCGCCGGCTCTCTCCCGCCGCTTCCTCCAGTAGAAAGACCAGTCTCCCTCGTAGTCGCGGAAGGCCCCGCCGTCCACCTCCCAGACGCGGTCCACGAGGTCCGCGAGGAAGCGCCTGTCGTGCGACACGACGAGCAGCGTGCCACGGTAGGCGCGCAGGGCGTCCTCGAGCGCCTCGATCATCTCGACGTCGAGGTGGTTCGTCGGCTCGTCGAGGACCAGCAGGTTGTGGCGGCCGAGGGTCAGGAGCAGCAGCGCCAGGCGCGCCCGCTCGCCTCCCGAGAGGTCCCTGACCTTCTTGAACTGCGCCTCGTAGGGGAACATGAAGCGGCCCAGAGCGTCGTGGGCCTCGCGGTCGCCCATGCGCCTCAGCAGCTCCTCGAACAGGGTGGCTTCGTCGTCCACGCCGCGCAGGTCCTGGTCGTAGTAGCCCAGGCGGACGCGCGCGCCCGTGGTCACCGACGCGCGCGGGTCGAGAGAGGGCAGCTCGCCGAGGAGCGTGCGCAGGAACGTCGTCTTCCCCGCCCCGTTCGGGCCCACCAGCGCGACGCGGTCGCCGCGCCGCAGCTCCACGGACACGTCCTCGAAGAGCGTGCGGTCGAACCTCTGCGTGAGGTGCCTGGCCGTGAGGACGATGTCGCCCGACTCGTCGCAGTCGAACGCGAAGCGCGTGGTGCGCTCCGGGCGCGGCACCTCGTCGACCATCCGCGCGTCGAAGCGCTCGGCGCGGCCCAGCATGGCCTTGGCGCGCCTGTGCAGCTTCGCGTTCTGCCCCGCCCAGCGCTTCATCTGCTCGGCCGCGGCGTGCAGCCTGGCGCTCTCGCGCTCCTGGTTCGCGCGGGTGGCGGCCTGGACCCTCTCGGCCTCCTCGCGCGCGGCGCGGTAGGCGCTGGGGTTGCCCGCGCCGACCCTCAGCTCGCCGCGGGCGACCTCGGCGGTCGTGTCGCAGGCGGCGTCGAGGAACGCCCTGTCGTGCGAGACGACCACGGCGGCGCCGGGGTAGCGGGCGAGGTGGCCCTCGAGCCAGGCCCGCATGTCCATGTCGAGGTGGTTCGTGGGCTCGTCGAGGAGCAGTACGTCGGGCTGCTTCATCAGCAGGCGGGCCAGGCCCAGGCGCGTGCGCTCGCCGCCGGAGAGGTCGCGCACCCTGTCGTCGTGGCGCGCGGCGAACCCGAGGGCGTGGAGCACGGCGTCGCGCCGCGCCCGCCGCGAGTAGCCGCCGCGCCGCTCGAAGACGGCATGGAGGCGCTCCCAGCGCTCGAACCTCTCCGGGTCGTCGAGGCCGGCGGCCTCCAGGGACGAGAGCTCGCCCTCGAGGTCGTCGAGCTCGGCGAAGGCGGCGTCGGCGACGCTCCTGACCGTGTCGCCGGGGCCGAACTCCGGGTCCTGGTCGAGGAGGCCGAGGACGACGCCCCTGGCCCGCACGACCTGGCCCTTGTCGGGCTCCTCGAGGCCCATGAGTAGGCGCAGCACGGTCGACTTGCCCGAGCCGTTGCGGCCGATGAGGGCCAGCCTCTGACCCTCATGCACCTCGAGAGACGCGTCGCGGAGCACGACCTGCTCGCCGTAGGCCTTCTCCACGCCGCTCAGGGCCACGAGCGACATGACGCACGATTCTAGCAGCGGGGCCGCCCCGCGCAGGGAGCGGCGCAGACGCGCGGGACGCGAGCGGGGGGCGGCGCGCGTCCTCTCGACCCCCTGCGAACGGCGGGGCCGCCCCCCTCAGGGAGCGGCCCCGACCCGTCGCGCCGAGCCGGCTCAGGTGTAGCGGATGTTGTTCTCGGTCTCCAGGTCGAAGGCGTGGAGGAACTGGAGGTCGGCGACGAGCTCGATCTGGTCGCCGGCGCGCACCTGCGTGTGGGGGTCGACGCGGGCGACGATGCTCTGGTCGCCGCCCACCGAGGCGATGATCATGGTCTCGGCGCCGAGCGGCTCGACGACGTCGACGGTCGCCTTGATCACGTTGTCGCCCTCGGGGATGTTGCCGCCGCGCACGTCGAGGTTCTCCGGCCTGATGCCGACGTAGACCTTCTTGCCGGCGTAGGCCCTCAGCTTCTGGGCCAGCTCGCCGCCCGGCTTGAGGTCGAAGTGCGGGCTGGTGATGCGCCCGTCCTGCACGGTGCCGACCATGAAGTTCATGGCGGGCGAGCCGATGAAGCCGGCGACGAACTTGTTCGTGGGCCGGTCGTAGAGGTTGATCGGCGTGTCGACCTGCTGGATGTAGCCGTCCTTCATGACGACGATGCGCGTGCCCATCGTCATCGCCTCGACCTGGTCGTGGGTGACGTAGATCGTCGTCACGCCCAGGCGCTGGTGCAGCTTGCTGATGGACGCGCGCATCTCGACGCGCAGCTTGGCGTCGAGGTTAGACAGCGGCTCGTCCATCAGGAAGACCTTCGGCTCGCGCACGATCGCGCGGCCCAGCGCGACGCGCTGGCGCTGGCCGCCGGAGAGCTCGCGCGGGCGCCTGTCGAGCAGGTGCTCGATCTGCAGGATGCCGGCCGCCTCGCG
Organism: Trueperaceae bacterium; assembly: GCA_036381035.1. NCBI lineage: Bacteria > Thermotogati > Deinococcota > Deinococci > Trueperales > Trueperaceae > Trueperaceae bacterium. The sequence continues at coordinate 17,635 of DASVDQ010000033.1, forward strand.
CACGCGCTTGTCGATCTCGGGCTTCGGCGTGCGGCGCAGCCTGAGGCCGAACGACATGTTCTGGTAGACGTTCATGTGCGGGTAGAGCGCGTAGTTCTGGAAGACCATCGCGATGTCGCGGTCCTTGGGCGGGACGTCGTTCACGACGCGGTCGCCGATCCTGATCGTGCCCTCGCTGATCTCCTCGAGGCCGGCGATCATGCGCAGCGTCGTCGTCTTGCCGCAGCCCGACGGGCCGACGAAGACCATGAACTCCTTGTCCTCGATGTGGAGGTTGAAGTCCGCCACGGCCGTGACGTTGCCGAACCGCTTGTAGACGTTCTCCAGTACGACCTCAGCCATGCTGCCTCCGGTGCCGGAGCGGCCGGCGCCGCCGCGCCCCTGCCGCCCGCTCTCGTTCGCTCGGTGCGAGGGTAGCATCCGCCCCCGGGCGCGCGCTTGCTGGTTGACCTCGATCCGGTCTAGATTCGGTCCACCATGAGGCTGACAGGCAGGGTCCGCTCGATCAGCTACCTCAAGGCGCACGCCGCCGCCTGCGTGCGCGACGTCGCCGAGAGCCAGGAGCCGCTGGTGATCACGCAGAACGGCGAGGCGCGGGCCGTGCTCCTCGACGTCGCGACCTTCGACCAGCTCCAGGAGACGGCGGCGCTCCTCAAGCTGCTGTCCCTGGCGGACAGGCAGGTCGAGGAGGGCATGCTCGAGCCCGCCGCCGAGTCGATAGCCGCCTACAGGGTCGAAGGGTGAGGGGCGTGGGCGGCCGCGCCTGGCGCTCGGGCACCCCGCGGACGGACGCGGTCCGGAGGACCGCCGCCCCGTGACGCGCCGCGTCCTCCTCACCGACGGCGCCGCCCGTGACCTCGACGAGTGGTACGCGGCCGCCTACGCCCGCGGCGGGCCTGCCGCGGCGTCCCGGGCCCTCGACCTCATCGAGCAGGTCGTGGGGCGCCTCGCCGCCGGCGACGTGCGCGACGAGCCGCTGCCGCAGCTCCGGGAGCTCGGCATCACGGCGGAGCGCCAGGTGGTCACGAGCGACGGGCTGCGCGTCGTCTACCGCGCCTCGGGCGACAGCGTCGTGGTCGTGCTGATGGCGCCCGTGGCACGGTCGTTCCAGTCGCTGCTGCAGCGCCGGCTCCTCGACGCCTGAGGCGCCCCGCGTCGCCGCGGGGCGACCCGGCGGCGGCCCGCAGGGAGGGCGCTCCATCCCCTCCGGCCCCACACCGCGCGACCCGGCGCGAGCGTGGCCGGCTGGTACACTCGCGGCCGATGTCGGACGCCCCTGACCTCCTCAGGGGTCGAGAGGCCATGCGCGCCGGGTCCTGGGCCGACGCCTACGAGGCGTTCTCGCGCGCCGACGCCAACGTCCCCCTGTCAGCACCCGACCTCGAGTCCTGGGCGGCCTGCGCCTACATGCTCGGGCGCGAGGAGGAGTACGAGGCGCTCCTCGACAGGGCGCACCTGCGCTACCTCGACCTCGGCGACACCGTGCGCGCCGCCTACTGCGTCTGCTGGCTGGCGCTGAGCCTGGCGGGGGCGGGCGCCGTCGCCCAGGCGGGGGGCTGGTTCGCCCGCGCCAGGCGGCTGATCGCCGGCGTGGACGAGGAGACCGTGGTGCACGGGTACCTCGCCCTGGCCGACGCCATGAGCGCCGTGGCGGCGCGACGCGACGACGAGGCGATGCGAGTCGGCGGCAGGGCGGTGGAGATCGGCATGAGGTTCTCCGACCCCAACCTCACGGCCCTGGCCCTCCAGCTCATGGGGCGGGTCGAGCTGAGGCGCGGCAACACCGACGCGGGCCTCACGCTGCTCGACGAGGCGATGGTCACCGTCGCGTCGGGGTCGCTGATGCCGGCCGTGGCGGGCATCGTCTACTGCAGCGTCATCGACGGCTGCCGCTCGGCGTACGCGATAAGGCGCGTGCACGAGTGGACCGAGGCCCTCACGCGCTGGTGCGAGCGCCAGCCGCAGCTGGTGACGTTCACCGGCGAGTGCCGCGTGGCCAGGGCCGAGATGCTGGTCCTGCGCGGCGACTGGGACTCCGCGCTCGCCGAGGCGGGCCGCGCCGTCGAGCGCGTCCACCCGTGGGTGGCTAACCGCGTGGCGGCGGCCGCGGCGTACCAGCGCGGCGAGGTGGCCCGCCTGCGGGGCGACCTCGCCGAGGCCGAGCGCGCCTACGAGGAGGCGGCCAGGGCCGGGGGAAGGACCCAGCCCGGCCTCGCGCTGCTGCGCCTGGCCCAGGGCGCCGACCACGTGGCCGCGCAGGCCCTGGACCGCGCCCTGGGCGAGACCACCGACCCGCTAGCCCACGCGCGGCTGCTACCGGCGAAGGTCGAGGTCGCCCTGGCACGGGGTCAGGTGGAGGAGGCGCGGGCGTCCGCCGCGGAGCTCGGCGAGGTCGCCGCGGCCTTCGGGTCGCAGGCGCTCCAGGCGCTGGCCGACCAGGCCGCGGGCGCCGTCGAGCTGGCCGCCGGCGACGCCGCCGCGGCCGCCGCGAGGCTCCGCCGTGCCGTCGACGCCTGGCACGAGCTGGTCGCGCCCTACGAGGCGGCGCGGGCCAGGGCGCTGCTGGGCGAGGCCTTCAGGTCACTCGGCGACGAGGAGGGCGCCGAGCTGGAGCTCGACGCCGCGCGTGCCGTCTTCGAGGAGCTGGGCGCGAGGCCGGACCTGGAGAGGCTCGAGGCGTCGTCGGGCGTCCGCGCGGCCGGCCACGGCCTGAGCCCGCGCGAGCTGGAGGTGCTGGCCCTCCTCGCCCGCGGCGACACGAACAGGGCGATCGCCGGCCGCCTGGGGATCAGCGAGCGCACCGTCGACAGGCACGTGAGCAACATCTTCGACAAGCTCGGCGTGGCGTCGCGCGCCGAGGCCGCTGCCTACGCGGCGCGCCACGGCCTGGGCTGAGCTGGCCAGGACTACCCATACGTCGCCGCGAGGGCGCTGGGTGGTCTCGCCGATGTGCCGTCCCTGACCTCGGCACTACCTTCCCCCCAGCGGCAGGTCACCCGCCGCAGCTGAGCGCGGGCGACCGGCCGAGGGAGGTAGAGAGATGACCACAGACCTGTTGGACGCGTTCGGCGAGGGCCGGCGGCCGCGCGTGCGCGAGGCCGGGACGGAGCGGTTCGACACCGTCGTCATCGGCGGCGGGCAGGCGGGCCTGTCGGTGGGCTACCACCTCAAGCGCCGCGGCGTGAGCGACTTCGTGATCCTCGACGCCGAGAAGCGCACCGGGGACGTCTGGCGCCGCCGCTGGGACTCGCTGCGGCTGTTCACGCCGGCGGCCTTCGACTCGCTCGACGGCATGCCCTACCCGGCACCGCGCTGGCACTTCCCCACGAAGGACGAGTTCGCCGACTACCTGGAGGCGTACGCGCGGCGCTTCGAGCTGCCCGTGCGTCACGGCACCCGCGTCGACCGGTTGACCCGGGGCGGCGAGGGCTTCGTGGTGGCGGCGGGGGACCGCCGGTTCGAGGCGCGCAACGTCGTGGTCGCGATGTCGAACTTCCAGCGGCCGAAGATCCCCGGGTTCGCCGCCGACCTCTCGCCGCGCATCGTGCAGCTCCACTCGAGCGAGTACCGGAGGCCGGAGCAGCTCCCGGAAGACGGCGACGTGCTGGTGGTGGGCGCCGGGAACTCGGGCGCAGAGATCGCCATCGAGCTCGCGAAGTCGCGCCGCGTGATCCTCTCCGGCCGCCACCCCGGCGAGCTGCCGTTCGACGTCTTCAGCAGGGCCGCCCACGCCGGCCTCCTGCACCTGGTCATCAAGGGCGTGTTCCACAACGTGCTCACCGTCGACACGCCCATCGGCCGCCGCGTCAGGCGCAACGCCAAGGACCACTCCGGGCCGCTCATCAGGACGAAGTCGCGGCAGCTCGCGGACGCCGGCGTGGAGCGCGTGGGGCGCGTGACGGGCGTGAGGGACGGCCGACCCGTGCTGGAGGACGGCACCGCGCTCGACGTGTCCGCCATCGTCTGGTGCACCGGCTTCCGGCCGGGCTTCGAGTGGATCGACCTGCCGCTGCGCTTCGAGCCGAACGGGTTCCCGGCGCAGCACAAGGGCGCGGCGGAGGGCGTCCCCGGCCTCTACTTCGTGGGGCTGCACTTCCTCTACGCGTTCTCGTCGACGATGATCCACGGCGTCGGCAGGGACGCGAGGAGGGTGGCGGAGGCCATCGCCGCGCGGCGCGTCGCCGCCGGTGCCGACCGTGAGGCCGCCCCCGCACCCGTGGCGGCGTGAGCTCGCGCCAGCCGGGCCGCCGCGAGCACGAAAGCGGGCCCGCCGCTCCTCGTGAGCGGCGGGCCCTGGTGGTGGAGGCGGCGGGAGTCGAACCCGCGTCCGGAACCGCCTCGACCGTGCGTCTACGCGCGTAGCCACCGATCGCTTGTCGGCGGGGCCCGAGCTCCGTGGCCGGCTCTTGGGACCCGCTTACGCGTCTAAGCTCTCACCCCTCGGCCGACGCGCGAGCCTCGGGGCCAGCCCGCTTCAGGTCGTTCGCACCGGCGAGCCACGGGCGGGGCTTCCGGGGAACGCTAGCTGCGGTTAAGCAGCCAGAGCGTAGGTGTTGTTGCCAGTTATGGCGCGGCAGGATTGTTGACGCGGCCAACTGCCATCCGCGGCGCGCAGCAACGGCCTCGGTACCGGCCCCGTCAAGGCCGTGTCGCCCCCGAGCGTGGCTGCCGGCGGGCCACCTACGAGAACCCGCGCACCGGAAAGTATACTTCGGCATGCCGCCGGCCGTCCGTATGCGGGGCATCACCAAGCGCTTCCCCCTCGTCCTCGCCAACGACCGCGTGGACTTCGAGGTCGAGTGGGGCGAGGTGCACGCCCTCATCGGCGAGAACGGGGCCGGCAAGTCGACCCTCATGAAGGTCCTCTACGGGCTGCAGCATCCCGACGAGGGCACCATCGAGGTGAACGGCGAGCGGGTCACGGTGCGCAGCGCCCGCGACGCCATCGACCTCGGCATCGGCATGGTGCACCAGCACTTCATGCTGGTCGAGCCCCTCACGGTGACCGAGAACCTCGTCCTCGGCTCCGAGCCGACGGCGGGACCGGTCCTCGACTACCGCGCGGCGCGCCGGCAGGCCGCGAGGCTCATCGAGGAGTTCGGGTTCGACCTCGACCCCGACACCCGCATCGAGGACCTGCCGGTGGGTCTCCAGCAGCAGGTCGAGATCCTCAAGGCCCTCTACCGCGACGCGCGGATACTGATCCTCGACGAGCCCACCGCCGTGCTCACGCCGCAGGAGACCGTGGGCCTGTTCCGCTTCCTGCGCGACTTCGCCAGCAAGGGCAACGCGGCCATCTTCATCAGCCACAAGCTCGACGAGGTCGTCGAGATCTGCGACCGCATGAGCGTGATGCGCGACGGCCGCATGATCGGCACCGTGAGGCGCGAGGAGACGAACCAGCGCGAGCTGGCCAACATGATGGTCGGGCGCGAGGTGCTCCTGCGGGTGCAGAAGGGCGAGGCGCGCCCCGGCGCCGTGGCGCTGGCGGTCGAGGGCCTCACGCTCGCGCACCCGTTCAAGCCCCGGAACGTCCTCGACGGCGTCAGCTTCGAGGTCCGGAAGGGCGAGGTCCTGGGCGTGGCCGGCATCGAGGGCAACGGCCAGTCGGAGCTCGTCGAGTGCGTGACGGGCATGCGCACCGACTACCAGGGCACGGTGCGGATGCTCTCCGGCGGCGAGCTGCACGACGTCTCGCACGAGCCCTTGCGGAGGCGCCGCGAGCTGGGCATGAGCCACGTGCCCGAGGACCGCAACGGCCGCGGCCTGATCCTCCCCTTCACGGCGGCGCAGAACGCGATCCTCGGCGACCACCACAGGCCGCCCTACGCCGGCCCCCTCGGCCTGCTCGACGAGGCGGCCATCCGCGAGCACGCGCACAAGATCATCGAGGAGTACGACGTGCGCCCGCGCAGCGTGACGATCCCGGCGTCGAACTACTCGGGCGGCAACGCCCAGAAGCTGATCGTCGCCCGCGAGCTCGAGCGCAAGCCGAGCGTGCTCGTCCTCTCCCAGCCGACCCGCGGCGTGGACATCGGCGCCATCGAGTTCATCCACCAGCAGATCGTCGACGCCCGCGACAGCGGCCTGCCGGTCCTCCTCGTGAGCGCCGACCTGAACGAGGTCCTCTCGCTCTCCGACCGCATCGTCGTGATGTTCGAGGGCCGCATCATGGGCGAGCTCTCGCAGGCGGAGGCGACGCCCGAGCTGCTCGGCCTGATGATGGCTGGCTGCGACGTGGCCACCGCCCGCGCCCGCGCCGGCGAGGTGCCGGCCGCCCCCACCGGACCGGGCTGAGGCTCGGTCCGCAGCGTCCGGGCAGGCCGCGGGCCGAGGCTGCCGGCCCGGCCCCGGCCGGTTCGCGCGCGCCCCGGGTCGGCTGGGCGAGGTGTCTTCCACCGGCCCTCAAGTCACTATCCCGAGCTCGAGATACTGGCTCCGGGCGTCCCGCCCTCGGCAACGTCGTCCAGACGAACGATGCGGCATCGTGGCCGGTCTCGGTCTTCAGCACGTTTCCGGGATAGTCGCTGGCCGCCTACTATCCCGAAGCCGGGATATAGACCTACGGCCTTCCGACCTCGGGAGCGTCGTCCTGGACGCGCTTCCCTCCCCTTCGGGCGCCTGGAGCCACCATCCCGCTCGCGAGATACCGACTTAGCGATCGCAGGAGACCCGCTGCAAGGGGTCCGGCGCCGCAGCGGCGGCGGACCCCACCGCTCACCGCCGGCTGACCAGGACCAGCTCGAAGTCGCCGGGCTCGGTCAGCTCGGGGTTGATGATGGCCAGGCCGGCGTCGATGTCGAAGCTGCCGTTGACCCTGATGTCGTCCTTCGCGGCGATGCGCCCGCGGATCGTGCTGGAGCCGTTCTGCGTGAACCTGCCGCCCGCCACGGCGGCGAGGAACATGTCCGAGGAGCCGTTGACCGTGATGTCGCCCTCGGCTATCAGGGCGACGCCCACGCCCACGGTCCCGTCGTCGAGCGGCGTGGCCTCGTAGCTACCGTTGATGGTGATGTCGCCCGCGGTCGCCAGCGTCGTGGTGCCCTCGTAGACCGCCGAGTTCGAGCCGTTGAGCGTGAGGCTCTCCTCGGCGTAGACGTTCACGTTCGTGAGCCTGTCGGCGCCGTTGGTCGAGAACCTGCCGTCGAAGGCGATGAAGGTGGCGTCGCGGGCCCGGAGGGCGCCGTTCACCGTGAAGTCGCCGCGCGAGACGATGTTCACGCCGTCGAGCGTGGTCGTGCCGTTGAAAGACGTGGCCTGGCTGTACTCGAGGCACACGGTGGAGCCGGCGGGCAGCGCCGCGATGTCGGTGAGGAGCCGCGACACCGGGCTCGGCCGGCTGGTGTAGCGCAGGTCGCAGTCGATCCCGAACAGCGAGGAGTGGTCGGGGCCGTGCGAGATGGCGGCGAGCGCGGCGTCGCGGCGGGCCACGTAGTCCGGCGTGATCGTCACGGGGTCCGTCAGGTGGACGGGGACGCCGCCCTGGCAGATCCCCGGCTGCGCGGGGTTCACGCTGCAGCTGGCGCCGGGCGAGCCGGAGATAGGCACGGCGTCGCCGCTGACGGTCTCGGTCCTGGTGCAGACGCCGGTGGAGTCGCGCTCGATGCAGACGCTGAACTCCTGGCTGCCGTTGAGCGTGAAGCCCTCGTTCGCGTGTATGCCGGTGCTCACGTAGGAGCCTGAGCCGTTGCCGGTGAAGCTGCCCTCCGTGGCGATGCCGTAGTCGAAGAAGGTCGGCAGCCTGGTGGACCCCGACTCCATGGCCACTAGCGCCTCCGACACGTACTCGGCGTCGCCCGGCGCCGTGCCCAGCACCGCCACGTAGGCGAGCGTGGGTGTGCGCCGCCGGTACGCCTGGAGCTCGTAGGTGGGCGAGAAGTCGACGCCGCTGATGCCCGGCAGCGTGAGCTCGGTCGGGAACTCGCCGTCCGCCTCGAACGCGCGCTGCAGCGCCACGAAGGCGGCGTTGAGCCCCGCCGCGGCGTTGTTGTCCGCCCGCGTGGCCGACCGCGCGTTCCCGGCGATGCCGAGGTTCATCTGCGTGAGGAACAGCGTGCCGAGGCCGAACGCCACGAGCGCCGCCATCACGAGGAGCACCGACACTATCGCTATGCCCTGCTGCGGACGCTTCATAGGCAGTCTCCCAGGGACGCGCACTGCGGGTTCTTGAGCCCCACGGTGACGATCACCGGGTTCTCGCGCCCGCCGGCGTCCGTGAACCTCAGGCTGAGGCTGATGCCGCGCAGGTCCGGGTCGAGCGGCCTGTTGAGCGCGGCGGAGTCCGTGGCGACGACGAACATCGACTGCGCCCGGTCCAGCCAGGCCTCGACCTGCATGTCCACGACGCCGTGCACCGCCTCCTGCGCGTCCTCGCCGGTGACCTGGCGGTAGAGGGAACCGTCCTGCACGAAGTAGGTGACCTCGGTGAGCTCGCAGGAGCCGCTGACGTAGCGGTCCTCGTAGTAGCGGACGGTGATGCTGTCTGCCGAGCCGCTCGCGCCGTCGGTGGCGACGAGCGGCTGGCCGCTGAACGCGCGGGTGAGCGCGTCGTCGTCGGTGCAGCGGTAGCCGGCCAGCCCGATCTCGTACTGGAGCAGCGAGATCGCCGCCTGGATGCCCTGCCGCACCTCGGAGACCTCCTCGTTGACGCGGTAGGCCCTGGCGGAGCTGCTGTAGAGCAGCGCCGCCACCGTCAGCACGACGGCCGCCACGGCCGCGGCGATCAGCAGCTCAAGGACCGTGAAGCCCGCGTCGCCTCTGCGCATCACCGCGCCACCGTCGAGGCCCTGAACGTGGCGCCGCCCGGGCCCGTGATGACGACGTCGACCTGCCTGGCGACGGCGTCCGTCACGCTCGCGTCGCGGCAGGCGATGTCGGCGCCGCTCATCTCGCAGGGCAGGACGTCGACGGTGCAGGCGAAGGCGTCGCTGGGCAGGCCCGAGCGACACGACTCGCCGTGCACGGGCGTGCTGACGTAGCGCGAGAACTCGCGCTGGAGCTGGAGCTCGCTCTGGGCGAGGTTCGCCATCTCCTGGGAGAGGACGGCGCCGCGCGTGCCGCGCAGGGCGGTGCCCTGGAGCGCGAAGACCGCCAGCACCGCGACGGCGAGGACGGCGACGGCGATGACGACCTCGAGCAGGGTCAGGCCGCTGGACCTCACGGGCGCACCACCCGCACCTGGCCGGCCGCCGACACGTCGACGGCGTAGGCCACGTCTCTCGCCCGGAACGTCGTGCTGCTCGCCATGAGGCCTCCGTTGCAGCGCTGCGCCCGCCCGTTGGGAAGCCACAGCATCTGGAGGTCCGGCATCGTGGTGCTGACCTCCAGGCCGCGGTACTCCGCCAGGTCGAGCTGTCCTATCTGGACCTGGTCGCCGGTGCAGCTGACGTTCGAGGACTGCTGGGACGCGCGCACCGAGACGGTGCCGGCGTCCAGGTCGAGCGCGACGTTCACGGGCCTGTTGCGCTTGATGGCCTGCATGCGCGCCTCTTGGAGCAGCGCCTGGAAGTCCTGGGCGGCCAGTCGCGAGGCCGGCGCCCTGAAGGCCGCCACGGCGATGGCAGCGAGGACCCCGATGACGCCGAGCGCGACGAGCAGTTCTATGACGGTGAAGCCGTCGCGGTCGCGCCGCGGGGACGTGGGCGAGACCGCCGGGAGGACGGGATGGTATGTCACGCACTCTTACAGTACGCTGGCGGCCGCAGTAGGGCTAGTGCATCCGTCAGGTGCGCCGGCGGCGCGGCAGCGCGACGTCAGGCCAGGAAGCGTCCCAGGTGCTGCGCGACCTGCGCGAACTCGATGAGGAACGCGTCGTGCCCGTGGGGCGACCTGATGCGCGCGTACTCGGCGTTCGGCAGCGCGGCGGCCAGGTCACGCACCTCGCTCTCCGGGTAGAGCACGTCGGAGTCGATGCCGATGACCAGCGCCGGCATCGTCAGGCGCGACAGCACCGCCTCCGTGCCGCCGCGCCCGGCGCCCACGTCGTGGTCGTCCATCGCCAGCGTCAGGTAGATGTAGGTGTTCGCGTCGAAGCGCCGCACCAGCTTCTCGCCCTGGTACGCGAGGTAGCTGGCGACCTGGTAGGAGGCCGAGACGAGCCCGTCCGCCCCGACGCGCCCGTCTTCGCACCGCGACCGGCCGAACTTCCGCTCGATCGAGGCGGGAGCGCGGTAGCTGAGCATCGCGATCGCCCGCGCCAGCCCCAGGCCCGCCGCCGGCTGCCTGTCGAGCCTGTACTGGCCGCCCTGCCAAGCCGGGTCCGTGACGATGGCGCGCCTGGCGACCTCGTTGAGGCCGATCGCCCACGCCGAGTGACGCGCGCCGATCGCGATGGGGACGATCGAGCGCACCATCTCGGGGTACATGGCGGCCCACTCGAGGACCTGCATGCCGCCCATCGACCCGCCGACGACCGCCCGCAGCGAGCTCACGCCCAGGCGGTCGAGGAGGCGCCTCTGCACGGCAACCATGTCGCGCACCGTGTAGCGGGGGAAGCGCGTGCCGTACGGCCGACCGGTGGACGGGTCGAGGCTCGTGGGCCCCGTGGTGCCGTAGCAGCCGCCTAGCACGTTGCTGGACACCACGTGCAGCCTGTCGGTGTCGATGGCCTTGCCGGGGCCGATGAGCGCGTCCCACCAGCCCGGCGCTCCGTCCCTCTCCCCCACGCCGGCGGCGTGGGCGGAGCCGGTCAGCGCGTGGCAGACGAGGACCGTGTTGTCGCCCGCCGCGTCGCGCCGACCGTACTCCTCGTACGCCACGGCCACGTGCTCGAGGCGTCCGCCCAGCTCCAGCTCCAGTGGGTCCTCGGGCGTGGCGACGTCCACGACGCGCGTCGCCACGCTCCCGAGGCTGCGTTCCCTGGGCTCCCACGTGCGCGCGATCAGCGCGGCGTGCTCGCCCCAGGTCTCGTGGAAGAGGGTCGGGGCGTCAGTCGGCGGCACGGTCCGAGCTGACGCTCTGGGTGCCGCCGCCGGCACGACGCGCGGCCTCCAGCGCCTGCGCGAAGTCGTCGATGAGGTCGTCGACGTGCTCGATGCCGGGGCACACGCGGATCAGCCCGGGCGTGACGCCGGCCGCGAGCAGCTCGTCCTCGTCGAGCTGCGAGTGGGTCGTGCTGGCAGGGTGGGTGACGCTGGTCTTGGCGTCCCCGAGGTTCACGAGGCGGGAGGCGAGCTTGAGCGCGTCGAGGAACGCCTTGCCGGCCGCCACGCCGCCCTCGAGCTCGAAGTTGAAGACGGCGCCGGCGCCGCGCGGGAAGTCCTTCCTGGCGCGCTCGAAGCTCGGGTGGTCCGGCAGCTCCGGGTACACGACGCGCGTGACGCCCTCCTGTTGGCCGAACCACTCGACGAGGCGGCGCGTGTTGTAGACGTGGCGCTCGGCGCGCAGGCTCAGCGTCTCGAGGCCCTGGAGGAAGAGGAAGGCCTGGTGCGGCGAGAGCGCCTGGCCCTGGTCGCGCAGGCCCTCCACGCGGGCGCGTATCGCGAAGGCGATGTTCCCGAACGGCCCGTCCTTGCCGAAGACGTCGGTGAACACCAGCCCGTGGTAGCTGGGGCTCGGCTCGGAGAAGCCGGGGTAGCGCCCGTTGGCCCAGTCGAACGTGCCTAGGTCGACGATCAGCCCCCCTACTCCCGTGCCGTGGCCGTTGATCCACTTCGTCGCCGAGTGGACGACGATGTCGGCACCGTGGTCGACGGGGCGGTAGAGGTAGCCGCCGATCGCCGTGGTGTTGTCCACCACCACGGCCACGCCGCGCTCGTGGGCCACGGTGCTGATGGCGTCCAGGTCGCAGAGCCGGAGGGAGGGGTTCGGGATGGTCTCGATGAAGATGGCCTTCGTGCGGTCGTCGATGAGCCTGGCGTAGTCGTCGGGGTCGTCGTCCTCGCCCACGAACCGCGCCTCGATGCCGAGGCGCCGCAGCGTGACCGACAGCATGTTGCGGCTGCCGCCGTAGAGGTTCGGCGAGGCCACGATGTTGTCGCCCGCCTCGGCGAGCGTGGTGAAGGTGAGGAACTCGGCCGCGTGCCCCGAGGCCACGGCGAGGGCCGCGACGCCGCCCTCGAGCGCCGCGATGCGCTTCTCGAGGACGTCGTTCGTGGGGTTCATGATACGGCTGTAGATGTTGCCGAACTCCTGCAGCGCGAACAGGCGCGAGGCGTGGTCGGCGTCGTCGAAGCCGTAGGCGGTCGTCTGGTAGATGGGCACGGCGCGCGACTTCGTCGCGGGGTCGATCTCTTGGCCGGCGTGGACCTGGAGGGTCTCGAAGCGGTAGGACATGTCAGCTCCTCGGGGTTGGGGACTAGGTCGTGGTGTGTGGCTCCACGGGGAGGCCGGCGCCCGGGCCGCCGCGTCGGCGGCTCGCGACACGCCTCCCCGCCCGCGCCTGCTGCCGGCGCGGGCCCGGGCACGCGGCTCTGAGTGGCGCCCCTGCCAGGGCGCCGGCTCAGGCCGCGCTGAGCATTCGCCTCGTCTTAGCGTTCGCTGTGGTCACGCCTGCTCCTTATCTCCCCGGCGGCTCGCCATCGTGACTGCCACCGCCGGCTGGACTTAGCACCCGCCTAGATGGAGGCTGGTTGCTGCGGCGTCGTCGGGCCAGGTCCCTCAGCCGCTCTCGATAAGTCCGGCCTTCGCCCGGCCGGTGGGCTCATCGGGGTCTCCCCCGCGCCGGGGCGGCGCCCCGGCTCGCCCTCGCGCCTGTGGCGCGCGAGCGATGAAGCGGAGTAGAGCACGTCGCGCCCTCGCCTTGCAAGCCCCGGGGCACGCCACGCGACCCGCGCCCGCGCGAGGCGGGCCATAGGATGCGCTGGTGCGGACGCTCATCGCCGTCATCCTGGTCCTGGCGCTCGCCGCCTACCTGGCGTACCGCTTCGTCTTCCCCGTCCCGCGCTTCCCCCAGCCGACCGGCGAGTACGCGATAGGCACGCGCCGCTACCACTGGGTCGACGCCTCGCGCCCGGACCCGTTCGTACCCGGCAGCGACTCTCGCGAGCTGATGGTGCAGGTGTGGTACCCGGCCGCCTCCCGGCCGAGGGGCGACCCGGCGCCCTACCTGAGCAGCGCCGCCCTGCGCGACGCCGTGGCCGCCTTCTTCCGGCTGCCCGGGTTCTTCCTGCGCAACGTGCAGTACGCGCCCACCCACGCGTTCGTCGACGCTCCTCCCGCGGCGTGGAGTCGTTCAGGCGGGAGCGCGAGCGCGCGGGCGGCTGGCCGGAGAACGAGATCGCGCACACGGTCGGCGACCAACTGGCTCTGTTCGAGCGCTCGTCCGCCGACGCCTACCACCTCGAGGCCGACGCGATGTTCCACGTGAACTGGACCGACGCGCCCATCCTCACGCCGGTGACCGGCGCGACGCCGGGTCCGCGGGGTCGCCGTGACCCGCGCAGCCACGCGCCACCGAGGCGGGTGCGTCTCATCGACGCTCATGACGCGCGGATAGCATCTGCTGTCATGTCCGTCCAGTACGCGACACCCGACAGGCTGAAGGACCGGCTCGCGCTCCACGAGCGCTTCGCGCCCGAGCAGGAGCCGTTCCACTCCTGGCTGTTCCGGCAGGTCCAGGCGCCCGCACGCGCCGACGTGCTCGAGGTCGGCTGCGGCTCCGGCCACATGTGGACGGTGGTCGCGCCGGCGGTGCCGCGGGGCTGGCGTCTCACGCTCAGCGACCCGTCCGAGGGGATGCTGGCCGAGACGCGCGCGAACCTGCGGCGCGTGGGGCTCGAGGCCGACCTGCGCCGGCACACCGCGGCGGACATGCCGTACGCGGACGCGTCGTTCGACGTCGCGTTCGCGAACCACATGCTCTACCTCGTGCCCGACGCGCGCACCGCCGTCGCCGAGCTGCGTCGCGTGCTGCGGCCGGGCGGACGGCTCTACGCCGCCACTAACGGCACCAGCCACGTGAAGGAGCTCCACGACGAGCGCGAACGGCTCGTGGAGCTGCTGCCTCAGCTCGACGTCGAGCGGGTGGACCTCAGGCGGTTCGCCCTCGACACGGGCAAGACGCTGCTCGAGGCCTACTTCGACGAGGTGAGGGTCTTCGAGCGGCGCGACGTCCTGCTCGTCACCGAGGTCGAGCCCTTCGTGAGGTACGTCCTCTCCCTCGTCAACTCCCCCCTCGACGAGCTGCTGGCCCGCGACCCTGACGCGGCGGCGCGCTTCCGCGCCTGGCGCGAGTCCGTCGAGGACCGCTTCGCCAGGGGGCCCGTGCGCGTGCAGCGCTACAGCGGCTTCTTCGAGGCGTTCTAGGGCGCGACTGACGGGGGCCGCGCGTGGCGGCTTATCATCGGCCGATGCTTCCGGCCGACCTGTGGGAACCGAAGGAAGCCGCCGTGCGGCTCGCCGCCGAGCTCGGCCGCTGGGCGAGGGAGCGCTCCGACGAGCACTTCGCCGGCGGCGGGAGCCTGGGCGTCTCGTCGAAGTCGAGCCCCGGAGACTTCGTCACCTCCGTCGACCTCGCCGTGCAGGAGCGTCTCGTCGCGGCCCTCACGGCGGCCTTCCCCGGCTTCGGCCTGCTCGGCGAGGAGGCGGGGCTGTCGCGCGTCGAGACGGACGAGCCCGTGTGGGTCATCGACCCCATCGACGGCACGCACAACTTCCTCCGCAACTACCCCGGCTTCTGCGTGTCGATCGGCCTGGTGCACCGCGGACGGCCCGTCCTCGGCGCGATCTACGAGTCGTCGTCCGACGCCGTCAGCTGGGCCGTGGCGGGCGGAGGGGCGTGGCGCGAGCCGGCCGAGGCGGTGCTCGCGCGCGCGCAGGGCGCTGCTCGCCGGTCGACGAGCTTCTCAGGCCCGCCCTCCGGCGAGAGCGCCGAGCGCCTGCGAGTCTCCACGCACCGCCGCCTCGAGCTGGCCCTGCTCACCTCGGGCTTCACGAACGCCGCCGCCAACGACGCGGCCACGATGGCCGTCTTCGGAGACCTGCTGCGCAGCGCCGCCGGCTGCCGCCTCAGCGGCTCGGCGTGCCGCGACCTGTCGCTGGTCGCGTCGGGTCGCGTGGACGTGTTCTTCCAGCACGGCATCAGCCCCTGGGACGTGGCGGCCGGCGCGGTGATCGTCGAGGAGGCCGGCGGGCGCGTCCACCTGGAGCTGAGCGGGCCCGACCTGACCCGCTCCGGCCCGCTGAACGTCTTCGCCGGGGCACCGGGCGTGCTCGAAGAGGTCCTCGACCGCCGGCGCGCGGTCCTGGAGGCGTTCGGCGCGTCCGCAGCGGTGCCGGGCCCGAGCCCGCGCTGACCGCCGGCCGGAGCGGCGGGCGGGGAGCTCGCGGCCCGCGACCGGGAGCCCCTAGCTCCGCGAGCAGCGGGGGTACATCGCCATCACGGTGGCCACGTCGCCGGGCGACAGGCCGTCGCGCTGGCCGATGGTGACGTTCGGGTCTATGGGCGTGATCGTGTCCTCGCCGTTCTTGCTGAACGCCCAGCTCGGGTAGTGCATGATCGAGCCGTAGTCGTACGGCCCGTAGTCGTCGCCGTCGGTGATGCGCTGGTTGAACTGGGCCTTCATCCCGTCCTGGATGTTCTCCCAGTGGATGCGCACGTACAGGTCGCGGTCCTCGCGGCTCTGCTCGTGCCACAGGCCCACGGCGTGGCCGATCTCGTGGATCACCGAGCCGACGTCGCACTCCGCTCCCAGCGAGACGTCCTGCTTGCCGCCGCGCATGCCCACGTACGACCAGCAGCCGCCCGCGTCGGTGAAGTTGACGTAGTTCGGGTACCGCGCCGCGTTGTCCGGGGTGCGCTCGACGAACCGGAACGGCGTGTGCTCGCTCCAGTGCTCGATGGCCGCCCTGACGCGGTCGGGCTCCGGCAGCTCGGGGTCGATGACGTAGGGCATCACGCAGTTCGGCCAGCGGAAGGTCTGGTGCGGGATGCCGATGCCGTAGGCGCGCCTGTCGCCGAGGGCCGCGGCGTTCCGCGCCTGGTCGGTGAGGCGCCTGACGTCGCTGACGGCGCCCAGCGCGATGTCGCCCTCGACGATCGCGATGCCGTCGACGTCGTAGTAGGTGACGGCCTTGCGCGTGAACGTCGTGCCCGCGATGACGGCGACGTCCATCCGCTGCGAACCGGCCTGCTCGCACGCCTTCGAGCGGGCGCGCTCTGCGCCGGCGGGCGGCACGGTGGAGGGCCGGTCGCCGCCGGCCCTCTGGTCCGTCACGGGTTGCTCCCCAGGTTCTCGCTCATGCGGTCCTCCCCGGAACCATCTCCCCCGCCATCATGGCGGTCTCGCGCGCACCGCACGGCGGCGGCCACGACCAGGCTACGCGACGTCTGACGCGACACGACCGAGCCACCGCGGGCAACGCTGCGGCTACGCTCCCCGGAGCCAGGCCCCCAGGCGCTGGAAGAACGAGACGTCCTTGAAGTACTCGGTGTGGGCGGCGAGCGGCCCGCGTCCGGTGGTGAAGGTGACGTCGCGGACGCCCTCGAAGATCGGCGCCGCCGCGTAGGCGAGGTAGTCGGAGGTGTCGATGACGTTGAGCCACCGGCCGACGCCGGGCGGCTTGGGAGCCCGCTCCTGGCGCGGGTTCGGCACGCGCGGGTCGCTGGCGAGGAAGAGCTTCATCTCCTCGAACCAGCCGACCTGGTTGCCGACGGTCACGAGCGTGTCGACCCCGATGCCCTCGAGGAACGAGGTGAGCACGTCGAGGACGATGTTCGCGCCCATGCTGTGGCCGACGACGAGCAGCGGGTCGCCGGGCCTGGCGGCGCGCGCGGCGGACTCGATGGCACCGGCGATGCGCTCGACGATCGCCCCGGGCCGCGCGGGCGTGCCACGGGCCTTGAGGTAGACGAGTATGTCGCCGACGAAGTGCGTGAGGTACGGCTGCACGGTGCGGCGGAGGCTGCGGCCCGGCTTGCCCCAGCGCCAGTCGGCGATCGCCTCGCGCACGCGGTCGACGGCGCGGGTGAGCGCCTCCCAGACGTCGGTGTGCTCGGGGTCGGCGACGGCGACGGCGTCGTAGGCGGGGGGCGCCACCAGGGCGACCCCGCCGGCAGGCGCCTCGCGCCGCGCCGGCGCGGCCGGGCGCGGGGCGCGCTCCTCGGCGCCCTTGACGGCGAGCCTCGTCTCCTGGCGCAGGCGCTCGAGGAACGCGTGGTCGTGCTCTACCTCATGCGTCCACAGCGGCGCCGGGTTGTCCTCGGCGTACTCGTTGAGGCCCGTGGCCACGGCCACGAGCGACGCGGCGTCGATGTCGCTCTCCTCGATGGCCGTCGAGACGAGTAGGTCGACGGCCTCCTTGAAGTCCTGCCTGGCGACCTCGAGCAGCACGCTGTCGGGCTGCGAGTGCCCCGCGGCCTCCTCGCTGATCAGCACCTGCTCCACCGGCACGGTGGCCTGAGGTCCGAGAGCGTCGAGCACGAGGACCGGCTCGCCCGGCAGGGAGGCGTGGTCCCAGGCCGCCTTCGCGCCGATGTCGCCCCAGTACGGGTTGACGATCTCCGTGTCGGCCTTCGGCAGGACGTGCCGCCTGAAGGCAGCGTTCCTGAACCTCATCTGGCGCTCGTAAGACGGTCCCGCCCTCACGCTCACGCCGTGCACGAATACGAGTGGCATGCTCCACCTCGCTTGGGGATGGGTTCGTCGAGCCGCCGGCCGACGCTTCGATGTCCGTCGCAGCCCCGGCGGCCACGGCGTTTCGGTTGACACGACTATAGGCCACCCGCGGCCGCGCTCCCCTGCGAAGTCGCTGAAGGCTCGCTTCACCGAACGTTCAGCGGGGCGGCCCGTGGTCCGGGCAAGCGCCACCGGCCCGGGCAGGGGTCCTCCGCGAGCCCTACAGTCAGTAGCCCGCTGACGAGCTAGCGACCCGGCCACGAGAAGTGCCGCGCGAGGCCGTCCTGGCGGCCACTCCTGGGGCGCCCACGACCATCAGCGAGTATCCCGCTTCCGGCCTACTGACTTGAGCTTCGCCTCGCCCCCTACAGTCACTAGCTCGGTTCCGAGATACTGGCGAGGGGCGATCCGGTCGCAGGTTGCGCGTCGTGCACGGTTCCGCTTGGTCGCCAGACGCTGTGGGACAGTAGCCCGAGAGAGGGCTACTGACTTGACGGTCCGCGGGAGAGGTGGGGCACCACAGGCGGCGACGTTCGCGGCACCGCGTGTGCGGGCCGGCCCACCGGCCGCCACCCATGGGCGCAGTCTCCGGCAGGTCGCCACGGTCGGGTCTCACTGACGCGCGACGCGCGCCGAGGCCTGCCGGGCACCGGCCCAAGCCGCCGGGCCGAATGGGCCCTGCTCGAGGGACGATGGAACCGACTTGGCCAGAGCGAGCGACATCCTCTACCTCGCGCGGAAGACGCGGGGCTTCACCCAGAAGGAGCTGGCTCGGCTCAGCGGCGTGGGCCAGCCCAAGATCAGCGCCTACGAGCGCGGTGAGGTCGAGCCTAGGTTCGACGTCCTCGAGAAGCTCGTCGGCCACTGCGGGCTGCGGTTGGCGGTGCGGCTCGAGGACAACTCGTTCCCGCCCTTGCCGGGCCTGCTGGGCTTGCACCGGTTCAAGGTGCTGCAGTGGGCGCTCGCCACGCGCGGGCGCGGCCACGGCCTGCTGGACGTGCGAGCCGTGCTGCCGGGGAGACCCGATGACATCACGGTCCTCGTCCGCACGACGCCGGGCAGGCTGGGCCTGAACCGACGCGCGGCGGAGGAGCTGGCGGCGTACCTGTGGAAGGCGATGGGGCACGTCGAGGTCATAGACCTCGACACGGTGGCCGAGCCTGCCAGGAGCGAGCTGCTCGAAGGGTCGGTGCCGGTCGCGTTCGTGGGCCGGAAGCGGCCGGTGCGGGAGACCCGCTTCGAGCCCCCATCCCCCGACGAGAGGTGGTACGGCACGCGGCTGCTCGACGCGCTGCCCGGTCGCCTCTACGGGCAGCCGGCCTACCCGCGCAAGGGTGCTCCGCCCCTCGAGTCTTTCCGCTACCGCCAGGCCGTCGAGGCGGAGGAGAAGGCGGCCCTCGACGAGGAGCGGGAGCGCGTCAGCGACGAGCAGCTGTGGCGGAGCCTCGATGAACGCGTGGTCACCAGGATGCTCGATCGCTGACCTGAGCCGCCCGGTCGCCTGCCGCCCGCGGCCGGGCGCACGACCTCGTACCTTCGTCGGGGGTTCGTCCGGGCGACTAGCGGTAGCGTCGCGGGCGGAGAACATGGAGACTGGTTACGGAGGCCCACGGATGGACGACAGACCGCACCAGCAGGCCGCGGCCCATAGCGAGGAGATCCAGCGCGTGCACGTGGAGCCCGAGGACCGGCTCGCGTTCCGCGTGGGCGTGAACATCCTGACCCTGGCGCTGCTGGTGCTCGCCGGGTACCTCGTCTGGCGGAACTTCCTGCAGTGAGCTTCTTGGGCGCGCTCTACCTCGTCGTAGCGCTGCTGCTGCTCGGCACCCTCGCGGCGCAGTCGGTCGCCGCGCGCCACCGGTACGTCATCGGGGTCACGTTCGGCTCGGCCCTGCGGCTGCTGGTGGGCCTGGGACTGTTCGCCGTCGTGCTCTACGCCACTGCCTACTTCCTCGGCCTGGTCGGCGGCTTCTACGAGTCGCTGACGTGCAAGGTCGTGACGCTGCCATCCTGCGAGGACCCTCTGGCGCTGCCGGCGTGGCTGGGGCTGCCGGAGGCGAGCGTCGGCGGGGTCATCGGTATCCTGCCGCTGCTCGGCATCTTCCTCGCGAAGGCGCTGCAGCCGAAGGGCGGTCGGGCCACGGACTCGGTCGCCGGGGCGGCTTCGGAACTGGGGGCGGCCGGCCCCCGGGGCGCCGCTGGGCTCACCGGACGCGCCCCGGACGACGGCGATGGGCTCGGCGGGAGCGTCGCAGCGCCGCCCCGCAACTACTTCGTGTTCGAGCGCGAGGGCGGAGCCTACAGCGTCCTCGCCACCGAGGACCTGCCAGCCGCGCTGCTGCCGCCCGACGTGAGGCGCGCGCTGGCCGAGCAGGCCTCACCGCGTCCGTGGCGCGAGCGGTTTCTCGCGGGGTTCCTCGCGTGGCTGTCGGCGAACGGCGCGCTCATCGCGATATTCCTCGTCGAGATGTGGCTCGCCTGGCTGCGCGGCGCCGCCGAGGCCGCCGACCGGCAGGTGCGCCTGGCGCTGGGCCTCGACGCCGACCTGCCCGCCGCCTACCTGGGCGTCGCGCAGTGGGGCGCGGTGGTGCTGGCGCTGGGCCTGAGCGTCGTCGTGCTGTTCCTCGGCGTGGCCGCGCAGCACGGGCTGCACGTCGCCGGGCGCGGCTTCGCGGGGCTGAGGCAGGGCGCCGGGCTCGTCGACCTCGTCGGGTCCACGCTGGCCGTGTTCGCCAGCGGGCTCCGCAACGCCTGGACCGTTTCGGCGATCGCGATCGGCCGCTTCGCGCTCAAGGCGCAGAGCGCCCTCACCAGGCTGTGGGTGCTGAGCATCACCGCCTTCGGCCGGGCCCTGCTCAAGCTCCAGAGCGGCGCCTTGCGCGCCTGGGCGTTCCTCGCCATACTCATCGGCACGTTCGTGCTGCTCCTGTCGCGCGTGTTCGGGCGCCTCTTCGTCTGGCTGGGGAGCCTGGGTCGGTGCCGCGGGCGGGGCGGCGGCCCGCCGCCGGAGCCGCAGCCGGGCGCGTCCCTGGAGGAGCCCGTCGTCGCCGCGCCGCCCGAGCCGGTCGGCGTGCGTCGGCCCGGCGGTGGGGTGCTGGCGCTGGCCGCGCTCCTCGGCCTCGGCCTGCTGGCGCCGACGGCCCGGGCGGCCACCACCTACGTGGTCCTGCAGGACGTCTCCGGCGGCGAGGTCTCGCGCCTCGAGGACGCCAACAAGCAGCTCCTCAGCTGGGCCGACCCGTCGCCGCAGCGCGCGCTGCTGCAGCGCTTCGACAGGCTCGTCGTGATCCCCGTGCGGGCGCCGGGCGAGCTCGACACCGTCTACTCGGCCCTGTTCAACGCCGAGTACCCCGGCAGCCAGCTCGACCGCTTCGCCTTCTACGCCGAGCTGCGCAGCGTGCTGCCCGCGCACGTCGACGCGGCCTGGGGCACGGGCCTGTCGGAGGCGCTGCGCTCGGCCGCCTACTACCTGCGCGACGTGCCCGACGGCGAGGCGAAGGTGCTCGTGGTGTTCGGCAACGGCGAGGACCACTCGCCCGAGCCGGTCACGGCCGAGGAGCTGAAGCCGGCGCTGGAGGGCGCGGTGGTGGTGCGGCTGAACGCCGGCCTCGAGGAGCGCGACCGCTGGACGCAGCTCTACCAGGAGGCCGGCGCGAAGGCCCAGCTCGTCTACGACCAGGCCGCCACTCGGCTATTGACGATCGAGGAGCTGAGGCGGGACCTCGGGCGGGCGCTGGGCCTCACCTCCCTGCCCTAGACTCGGGCATGGGAGACGCAGCGAACCTGCCCGGCGCCGGCACCCTGACGCGCGCGCCCGACGGACGCTACCGCGTGCGGTTCGTGCGGGCGTACGACAGGCCCGTCGCCGACCTGTGGGAGGCGATCACCGAGCCGGAGCGGCTCGACACCTGGTACCCGGCCAAGCTGCGCACCAGCGGCGTGGTCGGGGAGCCCGTCACCGAGGCGTTCGAGAGCACAGACGGCACGCCGCCGCCGGAGGCGCCGCCCGGCACCCTCACGGTCTTCCAGCCGCCGCACGTCTTCGCCTTCGAGGTCTACGGACCGCCCGACTCCCCCTACCCCGGCATGAGGGGCAGGCAGGACATCCGCATGGAGGCCAGGGAGGGGAGCCGCGAGGACGAGAGCGTGTTCACCTTCACCCACGACGTCGAGACGCTCGAGGCGGCGCTGAGCGTCCTGCCCGGCTGGCACTACTGCCTCGAGTACCTGGCGCTGAACATGGGCGCGGATGGCGGGCCGACCGAGGAGAACCTGGGGCGCTACAAGGAGTACTACCAGCGGACGTACGGCGGCGGCGTGGTCGACGCCGCCGCCGAGCCGTAGGCCCGCACCGGGCAACCAGCCGGCGACTCGCGAGGAGGCGAAAGGGCGCAGGCAACCCGCAGCGACAGGGGGCGCGAGGCAACGAGAGCCGCGCCCGGAGCGACAGGGGGCGCGCTAGAACTGGAACGGCGTCCGAAGCGACGGGGGCGCGAGAGAACGGCAGCGGCGCCCGGAGCGGGCGCCGCCACGAGCGCTCGAGGACGAGCGCGCCTAGTAGACCTGCTCCCGGTGCCCGTACGTGAACGTGTAGGCGTCGGCGACCTCGTCTATGTCCACGAGGGGGAAGTAGGGCGGCGTCAGGCCCTTGTCGAGACGCGGGTCGAAGGTGAACTGACGCGAGTAGCCCGAGGTCTGCTGGCCGGTGCTGCCGTTGAACGTGCCGAAGGCACCGTACTCCTGCTCGATGATGCCGCCGAGGAGACGCACGGCCCCGCGCGGGTCGCCCCAGTTGTAGTCCTCCACGGCCACGATGCCGGTGCTGGTCATGATCGACGCCTGGATGCGGACGTCCCTGGGCGCGTTGAAGTCGCTGTCGTCGTTGTTGTTGCCGATGAGGACGTCGCCCTCGGGCGAGAAGATGCCCAAGACGTTGAGCGCGTCGAGGTTCTCGCAGACGGGCCTGATGACCTCCTCGCCCTCGCGGTGCAGGTACCCCTCGCAGGGCTGGTCCTCGTAGACCAGGTCGCTGGTGATGCGGGCGCCCTCGGCGGGCACCACCGTGAGCTGAGCGAACGAGGCGATGGCGGGCCGCGCCGACATCGGGTCGCTCCCGTGCTCGCGCCCCGGTCCGCGCAGGCGCTCGACGTAGTCGTCGAAGTAGACGACGCCGTTGAAGCGGTCGGTGACCAGCGTCCAGGTGGGCGGGTTCGTGGAGGCGTCGCGGCGCT
This sequence comes from Trueperaceae bacterium, assembly GCA_036381035.1. NCBI lineage: Bacteria > Thermotogati > Deinococcota > Deinococci > Trueperales > Trueperaceae > Trueperaceae bacterium. Next base: position 40,421 of record DASVDQ010000033.1, read on the forward strand.
CGAGGAGGCCGTCCGAGGAGATGCGGTAGAGGTCGGTGACCCAGCTGCCGCCGCTGCGCCGCTCGATCCTCACGAACTGGTAGGTCGAGTCCTCGCCGACGTCGACGGGGTCGCCGCTCGCGTCGCCGGCGTAGAGCATCACATCGCGCACGTCGTTGGTCACGAGGATGCCGTTCTGCTGCGCTAGAGCGCGCTGGTCGAAGGCGTTCTCCGGCAGCTCGAGGTACTCCGACCGCCAGTCGACGCCGCCGATGAACTGCGGCCGGTTCTCGTAGCCCTCGCGGCACCGGCCGTTGCGCCAGTCGGTGCAGACGTCCATGTTCGGGAAGTTGCCGCCCGGCTCGAGCGTGTCGGCGGTCATGAACCTGCCGTCGTCGCCGTCGTAGGCGAACGCACCCTGCTCCCGGCGGTTGTTCACACCGGCGCTGCTCACGGGGCCGCCGAACCACGGCCGGCCGTAGAAGTTGAAGTTGCCGTTGGTGTGGACCGGTCCGTCGAAGAGCGTGTCGCTGGTGAACCAGATCGGCCCGTCGGAGGCCGCGGACGAGTGGACGTCGGTGAAGAGCGCGTAGCGCGCGAACGAGCGCGGTCCCACGAGGAACTGGTACTCGCCCTGGGTCACGACGCGCCGGCGGAACTCGCCGATCTGGCCGTCCGAGACCATCACGAGCGGCAGCGCGTAGCGCTGGTTGCCGCCCTCCTCGCGGCGCTGGCCGGACACGAAGTGGCCGTCGCCGAGCCGCGTGTTGGGCGGCAGGGGCTGACCGCAGGCCGTGTCGGTGACGTGGATGCGCAGCCGCATCACGGTGTTGTCCCCCAGGCTCCTGTCGCCGCAGACGAGGGCGTCGATCCTGGCCTGCAGGGCCTCGGCGACGTCGGCCATGTCGGCAGCCACGCTGGCCGGGGTCGGCATGTCGGCGCCGACGTTGGAGTCGCCGAACGACCAGGAGTCCGAGGTGTCGGCCAGGTCGGCGACCACGAGCTTGAGCTGGTCCTTGATGTCGCCGTGCAGCAGCGCCACGCCGAGGTTGGCGCCGCCGTGCGCCACGAGCAGTGTCTGCACTATGGCGGCGTCGTCGCGGCCGTGCTGGATCTCGTCCATGGTGCGCATGAAGAGCAGCACCATCACGGCGGACCCGACGGCCATGAGCGCCAACGCCGCCACCAGCGCGATGCCCCGTTGTCTCGTTCCCTCAGGCATGGTCACGGTCCTCACGGTCAGCACCACAACGGCTTGCAGCCGCCCCCGTCGTCGTCTCCCCCGCCGCCTCCGCCGCCGTTGCCGCCGTCGTCGCCCCCACCGTCGCCGCCGGCACCGCCGCCATCGTCACCGCCACCGTCTCCGCCACCGTCGTCACCGCCGGGGTCGCCGGGATCGTCGGGCGGGTCCTGGGGGTCGCCACCGCCGCCACCGCCTCCGCCGGGACCAGGGCCGACGCCCCCGCTGCCCTCGTTGTCGCAGACGGTGATGCTGGAGACGGGCCGGGCGTCGTCGCCGAGGCCCGTCAGCTCGACGTAGGAGACGTAGCTGCGGCCCACGCTGCCGCCCTCGTCGGCGGTGGCGAGCGTGACCCTGATGCGGGAGAGCTCGTACGTGGTGCCGTCGGCGGCCTCGTAGGTCGGCTGCGCGTTGCCGTTCTCGTCCTGGTACGGGGCGGAGAGGACCACCTTGTCGTCGACCGAGCTGTACTCGTAGGCGATCGCGAAGTCCGCGAGGTCGAACGCGAAGGGGACGCTCTGCGCTCCGCTGCTGTCCAGGACGATCTGGTAGAGGATCTGGTCGTCCGGCACGTACTGGAACGTCAGGGCGCGAGCGCTGTAGAGCCGCGTGGCGGGGTCGTACGGGATGGAGATCTCGCAGTTGTTGTGGTTCACGCGGTCGTTGGTCCCGGGCACGCCGGTGATCTCGGGGATGATCAGCGCCTGGCCCTGGCCGTTGATCATCACGGCCGGGTGACCAACCAGGTCCTGGAGGACCGAGGGGTCGCTGGCGTAGACGAGCGTGTTGTTCGAGTTCCACCAGCTCTCGCCGGGGCGCGGCAGCACCGTGACGCCGCCGTCGCCGGAGAGGAGCGCGAACGATATCGACCTGTCGGTGGACGCGATCGGGAAGTTCGTGATGCCGCCGAGGACCGCGGAGCGGAGCTCCTGGGTGATCACCTCGGTCACGCGGCGCATCTTCGACTGGGTGTTCGTGGCCTCCTCCTGGAGGCGGTTGACCATCAGCGACTGCACGATGCCGCCGCTCGTGAGGGCGATCACCAGGCCCAGGATCGCCAGCGCCACGAGCATCTCCACGAGCGTCAGGCCCGCGGAGCGGTCGCCCTTGCCGTTGCGTCGGTAGGTGTGGGTCATGGTCAGTCCTGCCTAGCCAGCGTCACGCCGGTGACGCAGCGCCTCTGCTCGCCGCCGTAGCAGACCTCGACCTGGTAGCGGAAGAGCGTGGCGGTGCCGACGACGTAGTCGCCGACGTTCTGGATGGTCACGCTCATGTCCGAGACCTCCGCGTAGGGGATCGCCGTCAGCTCCGTGATCGCGTCCGCGTCGAGCTCGATGGGCGTGCCGACGTCGGTGAGCACCGCCAGGTCGTCGCCGCCGGCGATGCGACGGCCGATCGTGTCGAGGACCTGCGACGCCTGGACCTTGAAGTTGCCGGCGCGGCTCTCGCGTAGGCTCGAGGAGGCGACGGCCGCCAGCATGCCGAGCACGATCCCGCAGATCGCGATGGCCACGACCGTCTCGAGGAGCGTGAGCCCTTGGTTGCCGCGCATCAGCCGCTCCCCATGGGGCGCGCCTTCACCTCGCCGATGAGCGAGATCTGGACCTCGTAGGCGCCCTCGCCCGTGTCGATGACGAGCGAGTCTGGCAGCGCGTCCAGGGTGGCCAGGTCCACCTTGCCCGGCGGGGTGAAGCGCAGGATCGGGTTCGGGGCGTTGATGCTGACGCCGGCCGGCACGTCGTACTCGCGCAGAACCTGGTCGTTGGCGACGTTGACGAGCGCGAGGCCCGTCGCGGTCCTGTGGAGCTCGACCGTGAGGCCGCGAGCCGCCGCGGCGGTGGCGCCCTGCCACACGCTCTGCTGGAACGTCGCCACGGCGCCCTTGGCGGCCTGACGCTGCGCGGCTTGGCGTCCGTTCGTCACGCCGATCGCCGCGACGGCGGCGAGTATCGCCATCACGATGATCAGCTCGAGCAGGGTCATCCCCGAGGGACGCCTCATCTGCCACCTCCTGTGACAGTGGCCTCGGTACGCAGAAGCCGTCTCATGTTGGACCCCCCTTACTCACGGGATTCTTACGAAGTTCTTACGAACGCCCAATGTAGAACCCGACTTCGCGTCACCATCGCGAACCGCTCACAGCGCGCCGGCTCATGAGATCACCACGTCCCGGTCGGTGCGTGCCTAGACGCCAGGCCCGCGACCAGCAGCACGACCGCCGCCAGGCTCGCCGCGGGGCCGACCCAGTCCCCGAGCGCCACGAACGGGGTCGTGCCCGTGAGGAGCGGGACCTCGTCGACGACGGCCGCGGGCTCGTGGGGCCCCGCCAACCGCAGCACCTCACCCGTGGGCCCGACCAGGGCGCTCGGCCCCGCCTCGTTAGCGAACACCGCCGCGCGCCCGCTCTCGACGGCGCGCATCACCACCGTGCGCAGGTGGAACCAGGGGGTGGTGGTGAGGCCGGCGAACGAGTCGTCGGTCAGGTAGGCGAGCAGCTCGGCCCCGCGACGCACGCTCTCGCGGCTCAGTCCGCCGTGGACGCTGTCGAGGCAGACGAAGGGCGCGACGTAGGCGCCCTGGAGCATCACGGGGTCGCGCGGCCGGCCGTTCGTGTACGGCGCCTCGACCACCGGCACCAGGGCCTGCTTCCTGCCGACGACCTCGAGGCCGCTGCCGTCCCAGGCGAAGACCGCGTTGTAGAGGCCGTCGCTGGCGTACTCCACGCCGCCGGCGACCGTCACGGGGGCCTCCGAGAGGGCCGTCCGGTAGGCGGCAGGCAGCGGCGCGTCGCCTATGTCGGGCAGCGTGGTCTCGCCCCAGACGACCAGCTCGGCCCCCGCCAGGGCGGCCTGGCGCGTCAGGGCGGCGAAGAGGGAGGCGTGCTCAGCGGCGACCTCGTCGGAGAATGGTGCCAGCAGGCGCGCGATGGTGCTCTGCGCCGTCTGCACGACGCCGACCCTCAGCGCGCCGCCCACCGCCGCGGGGCTTACGCCCGGCACGGGCAGCGCCAGCACGAGGGCCAGCGCCAGGGCCGAGTAGGCGGCCGAGCGGCGGCGTCCGCTCACGGCCCAGTGGAGGGCGCAGCCGATCAGCGCGGCGGCGAGGGCGGGGCCGCTCGTCCCGGTCCAGGCCGCCAGGTGCCGCAGCGGGGTGTCGGCCTGCGTGTAGGCGAGCATGCTGAAGGCGGCGTCGCCCCACAGGGCCCGCGAGCCCGCGGCGAGCTCCGCGGCGGTGACGAGCAGCGGCAGCGCCAGCGGCGTGAGCCTCCCGGCGTACGCGGCCGACGCGCCGACGAGCGCCCAGGCGACGCCGAACACCGCGAGCAGGGCGGGCGTGGACCACCACCGCGCCAGCGACGCGCTGCCGAAGACCGGCAGCGCCAAGCCGAGCCAGGCGAGCACCGCCAGGCCGGCGGCGGACCAGGGTCGCCTCAGGCCGTCGAGCGCCGCCGATAGCGGCACGAACGCCAGCACGGCGGCGAGGCCGAGGCCGCCCCAAGAGCCTGGCCCCCATGGGCGCAACGAGAGCGAGAACAACAGGGCCGCCAGGGCGGCCAGGGCGACGCGGCGCGTCACGGTGAGGGCACCGCCGGACCCGCCACGACCCGCGGGTCGAGCACGCGGCGGAGGTAGAGCACCAGGCCCACGCCGGGCTCGTACGCCTTCACGAAGGTGCGGTCGAGGTCGAGGACGAGGAGCGGTCGCGGCTCGCCTCGCACGTGGACGAGGAACGGCGGGGAGGCCGCGCCGAGCTGCTCGGCGCTGTCCACGACGGGCGCCGGCAGCGCCGACGCCGCGGGCTCGGGAGCGTCGGCGTCCAGCACGTAGCGCTCGCCGTCGAACGCGTAGCGCTCGGCCTGGCCGCGCAGGTCCTCCAGGCTGCGCCGGTAGTCGGAGGCGTACGGCACCAGCACGCCCGCCAGACAGGCGATCGTCAGCAGCGCGTAGAGCACTCTCACCGGCAGGAACCCTTACCACGGTCGCGCTTACGGGCTCATGAAGCGTTGCTAGCTTCGTGTCAGATGCGATGTGCGTCACGCAGGCCGTGCGCCTTGGCCTCGAGCGCGCCGAGCGGGTGGAGGACGTCGCGATGCCCCTCAAGCTGATCGAAGGACAGTACGCACCGGGAGACCCGATATGCGTGGACCTCTCCCCCGACGACCTCTCCGCGGCACAGGACTTCTACGCCGCCCTCTTCGGGTGGGAGTTCCAGGACGTGGCCGAGCACCTGTGGGCGATGAAGGGCGGCAGGCTGGCGGCCGGCTTCGGGATGCTGGAGGCTCTCGACCTCGCCGGCCCCCGCTGGTGGCTGTGCCTGGCTGGCCCCGACCTGAGCGGGCTCACGGAGCGCGCGGCGCGGCGGGGCGGCTCGGTGAGCGGCCAGGTGGACCTCGGCGGCCTGGGCCACGCCGCGGTGCTCGAGGACCCGGAGGGCGCGACGGCGGTGCTGTGGCACCCCAGGAAGCTGGAGCCCGGCGCCTTGGGCGCCGCGCACGGCGGCCTGGTATGGAGCGAGCTGATCACGCCAGACCCGCGCCGGGTGGCGGGGTTCTACGAGGAGCTCTTCGACGTCACGGCCGTGCCGGTCGAGGAGCGCGGCGAGGAGAGCGAGCCCGCCGGGGCGCTGAACCTCGAGCGCAAGGAGCTCGAGGTGCGGCGCATGGTCGTGGGCATCGTGCCGGCCGCGGGAGCCGCCAAGGGCACCCAGGTGGGCGCGCGCTGGCGGCCCTACTTCCAGGTCGACGACATCGGCGCGTTCCTCGAGCACGCCGCCAGCCTCGGCGCCGACGTGGCCGACCGGCGCATGTCGGCCTCGCGCCGCCCGACCGCCGTCATCGTCGACCCGCAGGGCGCGGAGTTCGGCGTGGTCGAAGGGATGGTCTCGACCCAGGTGGAGGCGACCGAGGGGTAGGAGTAGGCGGCCCCGGCTCTCATCCGCCGCCTGCCGTCCTGCGCTGCTGTGCGGAATCTTGCGGGAGGCGCGGGCCCATAGTTCTATCATCCGGCTGTCATCTTGGAGACCTCTAGGAGGAGCTGGATGGATCGTCTACTGAAGCGGGGTGCTGCGGGGCTGCTCCTGATCCTCGCGCTGACCGCGTGCTCCAAGTTCATTCAGCCGGACGAGAACCGGCTGCTCTTCGGCATGGAACCGACGAACGAGCTGGGCTACGAGGTGGACTCCTCCGGCACCATCACCGTCGAGTCTCGCACCCTGAGGCTCTCGACCCGCGCGGGCGCCCCGCTCACCACGGTCACCGGCTACCGCGTCGAGTTCCGCAACCAGAACGGCGTGCTGCTGGGCGCCACCAGCAACGTGCCGCAGTCGCTGAACATCACGGTCCCCGCCGGCTGGCAGTGCACGACGCCCGACCCGGTCCTGGGCTGCAACGCCATGTCCGAGGGCGCGAGGCCCGCTCCCGGCGTGCCCGCTACCGTCGCCGGCATCCAGGACCAGTTCCTCAACGCCGACATCATCCAGATGCACATCCTCGCCGGCCAGCCGACGGGCTGGTACGCCGACGTGACGCTCTTCTACGACAACGCCAACGGCGCGTTCGAGCAGACGTACCGCGTCAACATCGCCGT